>DASRJB010000690.1:0-3742 GCA_035649715.1 Pirellulaceae bacterium | reverse complement strand
CAGAGCAGACGGTCACCGCCGCACCCGTCATAGCAGCGCTGGCAGTCTGGCGGCTCAGCGGCTAAGATCAACCGTCGGAACTTCAAACTAGCCCGGCTCGTCCCAGGTTGGGGTCCAGGGATGCCTCCTCTCGCGAGTCTGCCGCGCGTTGCCGCCTTGCTGGCGTGTACGGCTGCCTGGCCCGCCGCCGCGGCGGACGTTGCCGAACTCGATCCCGCCGCCGTCCTGGCGCAGCACGGCCTGGCAAGGGTGGATCGCGTGTGGGTGCTGGCCGACGAGTTGCGGCTGCGTCGCGACCTGGCCGAACTGCCCAAACGCCGCGAGCGGCTACTGGCCGTCGAACACGACCTCGACCAGCGGATCGAAAAGAACCGGCAGCGCTGGCAGGAAGCTCAGCCGGCGATTGCCGCGCTCCGCCAGTCGCTGGCCCGGCTGGGGTCGGAGGACCCGCAGCGGCAACTGCTGGCGCAGCAGATCGACGCGTTGGCGGCTGCGGCTGCTGAGCCGACGAAGATCGGCGCCAAGAGCGAAGTTCGCTCGCGGGTCCTCGTCTGGATCGACGAACGAAACAGCCTGGCGTCGGCCCTGGCGAGTATTCGCGGAACGATCGGCCGGCTGGGCGAGCTCTACGAGCAGCTTGCGCAGACGCCGGGGGTCGCCGAGGCCCTCCGCCAGATTGGCGACAAAAACCGCCTCGGTCCGCAGCGCAGCCTGGCCGCCGACCGCGAGCGGCTAAGCGAATACGAGAAGCTGACCTACACCCCCTGGGTGCCGATCTTCTTTCAGGGTGCACAGCTGCGATTGACGGCTCTGATCGACGACCTCACGCCGGTGACCTTTACCTGGATCGACAGCGGCGGGCCAGGCATCATTCTCACTCGGACCGCAGCGGAAGCCGCGGGCCTGAAAATCCCCGCTGCCGCGCCGCAAGAGGCCGTCGCGATCTCGCCACAGAAACGGACCACCGCCTGGCGGATCAACGTGGCCCGGCTGCGGCTGGGCAAGTGTGTTCTTCAGGATGCCTCGGTGCTGGTCCTGCCCCCGGAGGCCGAAGACTGGGGCTGCCAGCTCAGCCGCGAGGCCCTCAGCGGCCACGCGCTCCGCCTGGAGCCCGAGCGCCTGCGGCTATCGATCGACGCCGGCTAAAGCCTGGCAAAACCCCGGACCCACTTTCGGGGATCGCTTCGCGCGCCGAATCCGGCGAAGACTGCGGGCCTAGGTGGCCAGTTGCCAGACGACAACCGCCGCGCCGAGTGCGATGCAATACCAGCCGAACCAGTGCAGTTGGCCGCGTTGCAGAAGCGCGTCGAGACAACGCAGCGCGGCCAGGCCGACCACAAACGAAACGACCGCGCCGAGGACGAGGTAGCTGGCCGGCGCCGATAGCGGCTCGCCGTCCTTGAGCAGCGAGAGTCCCTTGTAGGCGCCAGCGCCGGCCAGCGCCGGAATCGCCAGCAGGAACGAAAACGAAGCCGCGGACGAGCGGGACATGCCGAGCCCGATGCCGGAGGCGATCGTCGTTCCGCTCCGCGATAGCCCGGGCAAAATCGCTGTGGCTTGAGCGATGCCGATCAGCAGCGACTTCCACCACGGCAGCTCGCGGTATTCGATCGTCCCCGGCGGCTGCCGGAGCGACCACAGCAGCGCCAGCCCGCTGGCGGGCAGCATGCAACCGGCCAGCAGCGGATTCTCCAGGGCTTTCTCGAAGTCATCGCCCAGCAGGACCTTCAGCGCCAGCACCAATGGGATCAACGGGAGCGTGCCCACAATGAGCAGGCCAATGACGCGCCGGTCTTCGCCAAGGAGGCGCAGAATTCGCCGCCAGTAGAAGACCAGGATCGAGCCCAGCGTGCCCAGGTGCAGTGCGATCGTAAGGTCCAGCGAGGACGGCGCTGTATCGCCGCCGAAGAGCAGCGGCTTGATCACGGCCAGGTGGCCGTCGGAGCTGATCGGGAGGAATTCGGTCACGCCCTGGACAACCGCCAGTACCAGCACTTGCCACAGCGTGAATTGCATCGCCTCAGGGTGGACGACGCTGCCGTGGCCGTCAACGAACATTCCCGGCTTGCCAGGATGGCGGGAGTCCAGTAAAGGGTGTTAATCTTTTGCCGGATCACCCTTCTGGAGGGTGCCCGGGTTGTGTGATCTACCGTCCCCGGGATAATGGGAGGTCTTATCACCCGGGGAATGGCCGGCGGCGAGCACGCTGTCGGCGGCTGATTCCCCCAACGGAACGCTGTGGGACCGAGAACTGTTACGGAACAGAAAGGGAGTCGCATGTACAAGAACCTAAATCCTTCCGCCATCGGCATTTTCGGCCGGCAAAGTGAGTTGGTGGAGATCTCACTCACCCACCGGTTTAAGGGGCTCGAAATTGACATCACGGAGGTCACGAAGCGGGCCCAGACGACCAGCGTCGCCCAGGCTTGCCGCTATTTGTGCAGTGCCCCGCTGACAATTGCCGGCTTCGAGCTGCCCATTCGCTGGGCGGGCGACGAAAAGGAGTTCAAAAACGACCTGGCCCAGGTCCCCCTGTTGCTGGAAGTCGCCGGGGCCCTGAACGCCGACCGCTGCACGACGACGATCCGGCCGACCTGCGACCAGCGGCCCTTCCACGAGAACTTCAAGTTTCACGTCGCGCGGCTGAGCCAGCTGGCCGAGGCCCTCGCACCCGGCAATGTGAAACTGGCTCTGAACTTCCTGGCCGCTCCCAGCGACCGGGCCGACGGCGGATTCGAGTTTATCCACCAGGCCGACGCCGCACTGACGCTGGTCAACTCGATCGGCAAGGACAATGTGGGCCTCTTGCTCGACGCCTGGAGCTGGACCGTTGGCGGCGGCGAATTCGAGAAGCTCCGCACGCTGCGGCCGGAGCAGATCGTGAGCGTCCGGCTGTCCGACATTCCCGCCGGCGTGGATCTCGTTTCGATCACCAACGAGCAGCGGCTGTTTCCCGGCGAAGGGGGCACAATCGACTCGCTCGCCCTGCTGTCGCTGCTCGAAGAGATCGGCTTCGATGGTCCCGTCGCCGCCGCGCAGTGGCCCGACGCCTCGAAAGGCCAGAAGCGCGAGGAGACGGTCAAGAAGGCCTCGGCAGCGCTCGACGCCGCCTTGGCCGGCCTGGAAAGCGCCAAACCGCTGGAGGCCGCGGGGCAGTAAAGTAGTGGCATGTTCCACTACGACGGCGGCCTGCGAATCACGAGCATCGACCTGGGCGTCGATGTTTGCCGTCGGCAGCCGCGAGGGTTCGTCTCCCACGCTCACGCCGATCACATGGCGCGGCACGAGTTGGCGTTTTGCACGCCGGCCACTGCGGCGCTGTATCGGCACCGCTTTGGCCCGCGGCCGGTGCGGGAGATGCCGCTGGGCGAGCCGCTGGCGCTGGGCGAGCTGACGCTGACCGCGCTGCCGGCGGGGCACGTGCTGGGCTCGGCGATGCTGCACATCCGCGGCCCGGCGGGCACGCTGCTGTACACAGGGGATTTCAAGCTGGGGGCGTCTGCGACGGCGGAGCCTGCCGCTCCGCCGAGAGCCGACGTGCTCATCATGGAGAGCACGTTCGGTCATCCGAAGTACCGCCTGCCGCCGCGCGAAGAGGTGATCGGCGAGTTGATCGCGATCGTGCGGCGGATTTTGGAAGTCGATCGCACGCCGGTCGTACAGGCTTACGTGCTTGGCAAGGCACAGGAAGTGACGCGGATTCTGACGAGTGCCGGTTTCCGAGTCGTGCAGCATCCGCTGG
>DASRJB010000689.1:0-2987 GCA_035649715.1 Pirellulaceae bacterium | reverse complement strand
CGATAGCACAGACCGAACACCTGGCCCCGGTACCTCTCGACCAGCTGGAGCATCGCCCCCTGGTCGCCCGCCAGGCAGCGGCCTACGAGCTGCTTCAGGTCGATAAGCCCCAAACCGCTCATTGGCAGCCGGCACGAGGGTAGTACCAGCCGACACGCGGGCTGGTTTCACCAAAAGGCGGCCAGCAAGGAGCCGCCCGCAGCGATTCTGCCGTGTATTCTACTTAGGGGCAGGAAATCTTGCGATTGACAACCAAAGCCGCGACCAGTGGCCGCGGCTTTGTCGCCTAACCGGATGCCGCGAAACGACTTAGCGGCGATTGAAGAACTTCTTGAGCATGTCCGCGGCCGCCTCGCGCGAGTCCTTGCTGCTGGTCGAGGGCCGTGGGGGCAGCTTGCCGGGTTCTTTCTTGTCCTTGCCGGCCTTGCCTTCCTTCTGGTCGGGCTTGAGCGCCTTGGTCTCCGTCGTTGGCCCGGTCGTCCCCTCTTCGGGCGGCGTGGCCGTATCGTCCAGCCGGAACTGCCGCGTTTCCGGGTCGGTGTAGCGGCGCTGCTTTTCTTCGGTGTCGGCTTCTTCCAGCCAGGCGCTGACGTCTTCCAATTCGGTGGTCGCGCCGACGCTGCTGCCTTCGGCCGTGCGGGCCACCGCCTCCTTGATGTCGGAGACCTTGGGGCGTTTGGGCTTGCCGGGCGCTTGCTCGACGATGACCTCGAACTCGAGAGGTCCGACGCGGAGTACATCGCCCGTGAGCAGCACCGTCTCTTCGGCGACCCGCTCGTTGTTGACGAAGGTCCCGTTGCGACTGTTCAGGTCGCGGACCACCGCTTCGTTCTCGGTGGTGATGACTACGCAGTGCCGCCGGCTGATCGCGTCAACCTGCGGGCGGAGGTGGCAGTCGTCGCCGCGGCCGATCACGCACTTCGGCGACGGGATCTTGATTTCCTTGCCGACATTCGCACCCTGCACGATTTTCAGTCGCACTTGCATCTTGCAACTCCCAAGTGATTTGAGACCCGGCGCTAAACTGCGAATGATGAACGCAACGATGGCGGAGAGTCGGGCCGGTCTCGGCTTGGGCCTCCACGAAAAGTGTCTGAACAACCCGCTGCCGTCAATCGTCAGCGCCGCGCACGGAAACCAGACAAGGATGGATGAGGACCCGCAAGCGCGCCGCAAACTTTCAGACCATTGACGCAGCCTTATTATCGCTCAGGGCCAATGCGAATTGCAACTAGCGGAGCTCCGATTGGTAGGAAATTGCAGCGATTTTGCGACTACCTCTGTTGGGTGAAGCGGTCGGCCCCAAAACGCTCGGCGACCAGCTCGCGGGCCCGTCGCGCTTGAAGCTCGCCCAGCTCGCCGCGCTGCGGCGCTAGCGCCAGCCGCGCGGCCAGCCGAGGCAACCAGGCGTCGATCACGCTATCGGCCGAGAAGGTTTGGCCGAAAAGCTCCCGGATGCCCGGGAGCTCCGGTGCGAAGGACGAGCGGCCGAGGAGAATGCTGCCGTGCTGGAGCACAGCACCACGGCGACGCCGCTGAGCACTGCCGGCGATTTTCCAATTCCCCAGCACGATGTCGCCGCAAGTCCGCCGCTGAAAGCACAGAAACGCTTCTGCGGCATTTTGCCGCAGTATCGCATCGCAGCCGACAGGCAGCCGGTAGAGGGCCGCGCTCGCCCCCAGTTGCGCCAGCGCCTCAACCAGCGACTCGTGGCACCGCTCGTAGAGTGCGGTTGCGGACGATCGAGCTGCGTCCTGCGGCAGCGCGATGCTGTAGGTCAGCTCGCAGTCGTGTAGGATGGCCCCGCCGCCGCTGGCCCGCCGCACTAGCGGGCAATCCTGGCTGGCCGCGTGCTGCCGGCGATCGGCTGCCGCTTGAAAATATCCCAGCGACAGCGTCGCCGGCGCCCACTGATAGAATCGCAGCGTGGCGATTCCCTCGGCCGCCGCGGACTCCAGGAGCGCCTCATCGACCGCCATGTTCCACGCGCCGCCGGCCGGCGGATCGATCAGCAGGCGGAGCGGCTTCACAGGGGCTTCCACTTCATCATCGGCTGCCGGGCCGCGCGGACTTCGTCGGGCCGGCTGATGAGCGTGCTGTGGGGCGCTTCGTGCAGCAGGTCGGGCGATTCCTCGGTGATGCGGAACAGCGCTTCGGCGAAGGCGTCGAGCGTTTCCTTGCTCTCGGTTTCGGTCGGTTCGATCATCATCGCTTCCGGCACGGTCAGCGGAAAATAGACGGTCGGCGCGTGAAAGCCGAAGTCCAGCAGCCGCTTGGCGAGGTCCATCGCGCTGGCGCCGTTCTTCTTTTTCAGCGGAGCGGCGGTGGCGACGAACTCGTGCATGCAGCGGTCGCCCTGTGGGACCGGGAGGATGTGCTTCACGCGGCTGAGCAGGTAGTTGGCGTTGAGCACGGCGTTTTCGGCCACGGCCTTCAGTCCGTCCGGGCCGTGTGTGCGGATGTAGCAGTAAGCCCGCACCAGCACGCCGACGTTGCCGAAGAAGCTGCGGACGCGGCCGATGGAAAGCGGCCGGTCAAACGTCAGCACGTAGCGGCCGTCGCGGTGCTCGACGACCGGCGTTGGCAGAAACGGGCCGAGCTTTTCGGCGACGCAGATCGGCCCCGCGCCGGGGCCACCGCCGCCGTGCGGGCCGCTAAAGGTCTTGTGCGGGTTGTAGTGCATCATGTCCGAACCGAAATCGCCCGGCCGCGTGATGCCGAGAATCGCGTTCATGTTCGCGCCGTCGAGATAGATCAGCCCGCCCCGCTCGTGCACGAGTTGGGCGATTCGCGGCACCTGCTGGTCGAACAGGCCCAGCGTGCTCGGGTTGGTGATCATGAACACGGCGATCTGGTCGTCGAGCTTGCTCTGCAGGTCTTCCAGATCGACAATGCCGCCCTCGCGGCTTTTCACGGTGAGAAACTCGAAGCCGGCCATCCGGGCGCTGGCCGGATTCGTGCCGTGGGCGCTGTCGGGAGCCAGGACC
>DASRJB010000688.1:0-4574 GCA_035649715.1 Pirellulaceae bacterium | reverse complement strand
GCGGGATTTCGTTTCCTGCTGCTCGTTCAGAATGGTGGCGGTCTTGTTTAGATCGACGAGCACCAGGTCGGCGTCGTAGCCGATTTCGATCCGCCCCTTGCCGACGAGGTCCCAGACCCTGGCCGGCGCTTCGCACATCCAGTGAGCAACTTGCTCCAGCGTGCAGCGCCCGCGGCTGGCTTCGTTGAGCAGGAGGGCCAGCGAGTTCTCGACCGCCGGCAAGCCCGACGGCGAGCCGCCGTGGCTGGGCGAATACGGTTTGGCTTTTTCCTCGAGCGTGTGAGGGGCATGATCGGTCGCGATGACTTGAATCCGCCCGTCCAGGAGCGCTTGCCACAGGCGGCGGTTGTCGTCGGGGGTCTTCAGCGACGGATTCATCTGCACCAGCGCGCCCAGGCGGGCGTAGTCGTCGGTGCTAAAGAACAAGTGGTGCGGGCAGACCTCCGCCGTGATCAGGCCGCGGTGGTCGGCCACCAGATCGGCCTCATCACCCGTCGAGACATGCAGCACGTGGAACCGATGCCGATGCCGAAACGCCAGGTCCAGCGCCCGCCGCGTCGCAACGATCGCGGCCGCGTGATCGCGAATGCGGCTGTGGTCGGCGACGTTGGTCGTCCCGGCCAGCCGCGCGGCGTTAGCCCTGATCGTCGCTTCGTCCTCGCAATGGGCGCAGATCGGCAGCGTCGTCTCGGCAAAGATCGCCTCCAGCGCCGCCTGGTCATCGACGAGCAGATCGCCCGTGCTGGAGCCGATGAAGATCTTGATTCCCGGCGTCCGCTTCGCGCTGTTCAGCTCGCTCAAGTTGTGCGGCGTAGCGCCGATGTAGAACCCGAAGTTGACGAGGCACTTGCTGGCCGCCAGTGCCAATTTCTCATCGAGTCGCTGGCAAGTCGTGGTCGTCGGATTGGTGTTGGGCATCTCCAGGAACGTCGTCACGCCACCTTTCGCACACGCCCGCGTGGCGGTGTAAAGGTCTTCCTTGTGCGTCAGCCCCGGTTCCCGGAAATGGACCTGATCGTCGATGACGCCCGGCAAGAGGTGGAGTCCGCGGGCCGCAACAACCTCGTCGGCTGCCGTGTGCCTGGCCGCGTCGATGGCGGCAATCCGGCCGCGATCCAGCAAGATGTCCGTTTGGACGCAACCCGTTGGCAGAACGACAGTTGCGCCCTGAATCAGCGTCTTCACGGCAGTGGATGTCGGGTTGGAGTTGGCCGGCAGCGATATCCCTAGGGGATTTAGTTGTAACAAGTTCGCCCGATGTGCGCTTAGCAGCAAGTGGCCGCTCGCTGGCGCAGCGGCACGACCCATGCCCGAGACGTTCCATGCCTTCGACGGTTAGTCAGCCTCCCTTCCAATTCGATCCTACCGCCTCGCAGTCAGGCTCGCGCGTCTACTATCTGCTGTGGCGCCCGCGGTCGAACCAGCCGTGGCAGAGCGAAGAGCACTTCAGCCGGATCGAGGCCCACAACAAGTATTTTTCGCTGATGCAGCGGGGATACGAAGTTTACCTGGAGCGGCGAAATCGCCTGGCCTCGCCCGCGTAGCCGGCACAATTGCCATACGCCGCCGCGGCGGACGGACCTAAACTTGAGCGGTATGTCCGCCGCCGCTCGCTCATCGACTGAAACAACGCCCGCTCCGCCGCGGCTGTGGTCGCGCCTGCGGCTGATTGCCGTCAACGCGTTCATCGCGGCGTTTCTGGTCCTGCTCGCGATCGACGTCATGCCGCAGTCGCCGCTGGCCTTGCGGCTCAAGCTGCAGCGCGTGCTGGCGCCGCTGGGCATCGCGCAGGGTCCGTGGAACCTGTTTGCGCCTGGCCCCGATCGGACGAATATTCGCTTGCGGGCCGAGATCACGTACCGCGACGGCCAGCGGCAGGAGTGGTCCGCGCCGACTTGGCGCGAGCAATCGGCTGCCCAGATGTGGTGGGGCCACCGGCGGCACGCCTGGTACGACCACCTGGTGGCCCAGGAGGCGGGACCGATTTGGGAACAGTGGTGCCGGCATCTGGCCCGCGAGCAGCGGCCCGACCTGGCGGATGCCGATCGCGGGGCCGTCGTCCGCGTCATTTATCAGCTCGGTCCCGTCGCGCCGGCCGACTTGAAGCCGTGGCGGAGCATCGGCGAACCGCCACAATATGAACCGCACGAGCTGGTGCTGACGATCGAGAGACTCGAATGAGCCAGGCCGACTGCAGCCTCCGCGATACGGCGGCCGCGCTGGGGCGCGGCTGGAATGCGTTTTTCCATGCGCCGTGTGACGCGCGGGTCTGCGCCCTGGTGCGAATCGCCTTCGCTTGCGTGGTGCTGGCAAATTTTGCCGCGCTGTGGCCTGACCGGGAACGGTGGTTTACCGACGCCGGAGTGCTGACTGCCGAAACTTCGCAGCGCATCGCCAGCCCCTACGGCTGGTCGCTGCTCTGGCTGTTGCCCAGCACGACCGAGGTCGTCAACGTTTGTCTGTGGATCGCGGTCGCCAACACGGTGCTGCTGCTCATCGGGCTGCTGCCGCGCCTGAACGCCTTGTGCGTGCTGGTCTGGCTTTATTCGTTTCAAACGCGGAATGTGCAGATCATCGACGGCGAAGACACCGTGATGAGGATGACGGCGTTTTTTCTGATCTGGATGCCCAGCGGGCAGTGCTGGTCGCTCCATGCGCTACTGCGCCGCTGGCTCGGATTCCCACCGTTGGGTTGTGAAGCGCCGGGCTGGAGCTTACGCCTGCTGCAGATTCAAATGGCGTCCATCCTCCTCTCCACGGCCCTCCTGAAACTGGCCGGCGACGAGTGGATCGACGGCACGGCGCTGTACTATGTCTCCCGGCTGGACGACTTCTGGGGCCGCTTTCCCGTGCCGGCGTGGCTGTTCGACACGCCGTGGACGGTGGCCCTCATGACCTGGGCGGTGCTGGTCGTGGAATTGACCGTGCCGGTGCTGATCTGGTTCAAGGAGACGCGGAGGTGGTGCCTGTTGGTGACGGTGCTGTTTCACCTCGCCAACGAATGGACGATGCACCTGTTCCTGTTCCACTGGATCATGCTCGTCGGCTGGCTGTCCTTTCTCACGGCAGGCGATTTGGCTTGGTTCACGGGAAAGTCGCAGCGAGGAGCAGCAGCGTGATTCGCGGCATCGTGTTCGACATGGATGGGACGCTCGTCGACTCGCGGCTCGACTTCGACGCGATGCGCCGCGAGATGGAGTTGCCACCGCAAATGCCGATCCTCGAGGCGGTCACGCGGCTGCCTCCGCCGCACGCCGATCGCTGCCGGGCGATTCTCGATCGCCACGAGCTCGCCGGAGTCGCGCGAGCGGCACTCTTGCCTGGCGTCGCCGAGCTGTTTGCCGAGCTGCGGTCCCGCGAGATTCGCCTGGCAATCGCCACCCGCAACAGCCGGGCGAACACGGCCACGACGCTCGAGAAGCTGAGCGTGCAGGTTGATTTCGCACTGACCCGCGACGACGGGCCGGTGAAGCCCGATCCGTGGGCCGCGGTGGAAGCCTGCCGCCGTTGGGAATTGCCCCCCCAGTGCGTCGCCGTGATCGGCGACTACCGCTTCGACGTCGAATGCGGCCGCGCCGCCGGCTGCCGCACGGTATTGCTGACGCATCCGCACGATCCGGCCGTCTATCCCAACGACGAGCGCGCGGACCTGCTGCTGCTGTCGCTCGCCGAGTACCAGCGCCTGCTGGTCTGGCTGAACGTACAGCAATAAAGCTCTGCCTGCTTGTATTATCCCGCGTGAGCGTCAAACTGCGCATGGGGACCTGGGCGCGCTGCTGCCGCGCGGCTATTCCCCGGGGAACACGATGATCTCCGCCAACGAATTCTGGCTTAATCTGCACCGGCTCATGGAAGCCTATGAGGCCGAAGGGTTGACCAGCGACGAGCGGGCCGCCAACATCGTTGCCGAGTTCCAGCTGCTGCCCCTGACGACCCAGCGGCAGCTGCTGGCCGATTTGCTCAAGCTCTCGACCAGGTGCCCGGACTTGTATCCGATGATCGTGGCGGCGGCCAATGAGGCTGAAGCGGAGGCCGCCAGCCAGCAGGAACTCGATGCAGGCTGACGCAGCAGCCCTGGGGTGACGACATGATCGACTCGACCGAATACTGGCCCGCCCTCCACCGGCTGTCGGAGACCAGCGACCGCCAGGGCATGGGGACCGACGAGCGCCTCGACGCAATCGTCAAGCAGTTCCTCCAAATGCCTCCCCAGATTCGCCGGCAGCTGATTGCCGACGTGCTGCGGCTGTCGCTCGAATTGCCCGACGTCTACGCCGCCGTGACCGCTGCCGCGAATCAGGCCGAGGAACAGGATTTGCGCCGGCTGCGCCGGGGGGAAACGGGATAGCGGAATCCACGACGTTCGCCCCCATAGTTCTGGCATGCGGTCAATCAACTCGCGGACGCCGAGGGGCCGACGAACGACGAGCGGCTGGCAAACATCGTCGCCCAATTCCGGGAGCTGCCGACTGTCGTTCAGCGCAAGCAGCTGGCCGACCTGTCCAACATCGCCGCGAACTGCCCGGACCTCCACCCGCTCGTGACCGCGGCGGCGAACGAGGCCGATACGCTCT
>DASRJB010000687.1:0-7248 GCA_035649715.1 Pirellulaceae bacterium | reverse complement strand
GCCAAGGAAATTCACGAATCCCGCGGCTGCAGCGCTGGTCCCGCGGCGGGCCAGGTCGGCGGGGGCCGTGCCGACCAGCAGCACCTGCGGGCCATAAATGCAAAAGCCGATCACCACGAGCAGCAGCATCGTAGCCAGCGCGCTGTGGTGGGCCGCCCGGTCGTATGCGAACGAAAGTGCTGCCAACAGGGCCAGCAAAAGGCAGATTACCGGCGCGCGGCGGCCGCCGAAGAGGTGGTCCGTCGCCCAGCCCGCCAGATAGGAGCCCGCCACGGCTCCGATGGCAATCACGAAGAACTGCAGCGTCGCTTTATCGACTTGCAGCTGCTTCGTTTCCATCAGGTGCTTCACGCCCCAATCCAGAAAGCCGTAGCGGCAGGCGTTGAGCAGGCCCAGCGAGACCCCCAGCAGCCACAAGGCGGGATTGGTCAGCGTGCCATACAGGACTTCGCCCAGCGGCAATCGCGGCTGGCTTGTCGTGATTGCCTTTTCGCCGAGCGCGGCCGTGCGATCTTCGGGCGATTCCCGCAGGCACGTCAGCATGAAGACGCCCGCCAAGGCCAAGAGCGCGGCGGGAACGTATAGCGCACCTTGCCAGCCCAGCCGCTGGGCCGCCTGGCCGGCGATGAGGTAGGTGAGCCCCAGCGTGATCTGATAGCCGGTGCCGATGATGCCGATTGCGTGACCACGGCGGACGATCGGTACCCAGTTGGCGGCGACGCGCACGCAGGGCGTCCAGCCGAGCGACTGGAAGAATCCGTTCGTCGCCCAGACGAACAGCAGGAAGTAAAACCCCGTGCCCAGACCGAACAGCACGTTGAGCAGCGCCGAGCCGAACATGCCTAGCGCCAGCATCACCCGCGGCGACAGCCGTTCGGCTAGTTGGCCATTGAAGAATTGCCCGATGCCGTACGTGATCTTCAGTGACGCCAGAATCAAGCCGGCCTGGTCACTCGAGAGGCCGAGTCCTCCTTCGCCGACCGACGCCGTCATGCCCGGAACTGCTGCCGAGATGTTGGTGCGGCAGAAATAGAACGCCCCGTAGGTCAGCCAGAGCATCCAGACGACGGCGTTTTCGCCGGCCAGCGGCTGGCCGGCCGGCTGGTTCTCGGACTTTGCTGATTCGTCGCTCAAAGATGCCATGCGGGAACCCAAGTGCCGCCCGAGTCTAACGGCGGCGGGAGGCCGACGCTACTTATGCTAGAACTTGCCATCCCGCACCTGGAACTTCGTCGGCTTACCCAGCAGTTCGCCGCCGCCCTTCAGCCAGTCGGCGATCCAGGCGAGCAGCTGTCCGATCGCCACACGCGGATAGCCGAACAGCCGATGGCCAAGCTGTCCGTTGGACAGCAGCGCGTCGGGGCCTTCGCTGCCCGCAAAGACGGGCGGCTTGCCGAGCAATTCGCCCAGCTGCTCGCAGGTGCGGCGGACAGAGAGAATCTCCGGGCCGCTGACGTTGATGGCAAAGGGGGGCGACGTGGCGTGGGCCAGCGACTGAAGCGTCATGGCGTTCGCGTCGCCCTGCCAGATAACGTTCACCGCGCCCATCGTCAGGTCGATCGGTTCTCTCGCCAGTATCTGCTGCGCCAGATCGACCAGCACGCCGTACCGCAGCTCGCAGGCGTAGTTTAGCCGCAGAATTGAAATCTTCGTGCCGGCCAAGCGGCTGAAATAGTCGTACATCCGCTCGCGGCCGACGCAGCTGGCGGCATATTCGCCGACGGGCCCAAGCGGATCGGTTTCGAGGGAGCCACCACGGGCGATCGGCGTCAGCGGATAGACGTTGCCGGTCGAAAACGCGGCGATGCGGCTGCCGGCGAATCGCTGGCAGATGTTGGCTGGCAGCCAGCAATTCACGGCCCAGGTATCGCCCGGCCGGCCGCTCGCACCAAACTTCAGCGCCGTCATCACGATCACGTTCGCGGCGTCCGGAAGCTGGGCCACCTGCCGCGGGTCGAGCAGATCCGCCGTCAGCGGCTCGACCCCGTGCCGCGCGAGCCACGCCGGTAGCTCGCGATTGCTGAATCGAGCGACGCCGATGACGCGCCGCTTCACGCTCGCCTGCTCCGACGCCCGCACGGCCATCCGCGCCAGCGTCGGCCCCATTTTGCCGCCCACGCCCAGCACCAACAGGTCGCCATCCAACTTGCCCAGAGTCTGGATGACGCCAGCCGTCGGCTCACTCAACAAATCGTCGAGTTGCTCACCACTGGCAACACGATCCGGCAGTCCAGCCATATTGGCCAACTTTGAACTTTAACTTTGAACTCGGCCCCGCCGCCCGTTGGCGGAATGGCACTTCGCAGCCATAATGTGAAGACTAAGTTTACCCCGAGACTTCTGCCTCTCCGGAGCGACGGTGACCGACTCATCGTATCGAATTGGCTGGCTCGCCGCCGCAGCCGTGGTCCTGCTGCGAGTGGGAATCGGCGTGCATTTTCTGGCCGAAGGGGTCGATAAGCTGGCCGACCCCAAGCCATTTTCCGGGCCGTTCTTCGGTGCTGCCAAAGGGCCGCTGGCCGACGTGTACAAGGGAATGGTTTGGGACGCGGACGGCCGCTTTCGGCTGTCGCTCGACATCGCCAAGGCCCAATGGGACCAGTTCCGCAGCAGCATCGTGACGCATTACCGCTTCGACGAGGCGCAAACGAAAGAGGCAGCTGACGTCCTGAAGGATTACACGCAGCGGCTGAACGACTTTCTCGGCGTCAATCAGGACAAGATCGACGAGTATTATCAGCGGCTGGACCGCCGCGACGCCAACGCGGGTGATCCCACGCGAAATCTCGCGTCACTGCAAGTTCACGACGCCAAGATCAACGCCGAGTTGCTAAAGATGCGCGGGGAGCTCTTGCCCACGATCGAGGGCCTGTGGCGCGATTTCGAAAACGACCTCAACGCCATCGCCACCGACGACCAGTGGCGTCGTCACGGCCGGCTGTCCCTCGGCAAGCCCGGCCGCCGCAGCTTTGATACGGTCACGCTCGACTGGCTCGTGCCCTATTTCGACCTGACGATCGGCGTCTGCCTGATTCTGGGACTGTTCACGCGCGTGGCGGCGCTGGCCGGGGCAGCGTTTCTGGCGATGGTTTGCACCACGCAGTGGCCCGGCTCGCCCGGGGCGATCCCGGTCTTCTATCAAGCCGTAGAAATGCTCGCCCTGCTGGTCCTGGCAGCCGTCGGCGCGGGAAAATTCCTGGGAATCGATTATCTCCTCGGCGGCATGAAGGCCCTCTGCTGCCCGCCGAAGAAACAAGGAGCCGCGAAATGAACAACCTCACCCCCGAAGAACGCGAAGTCGGCAAGGAGAACTATTACTCCGCCGTGAGCTCATTCGACCAGTCGCCGGCCGCCGACGCCTGGAAGCGCCGCGACTTTCTCAAGACGGTGCTGGGCGTCGGAGCCGCGGCGACCGCCGGTGTCACGACCGGCTGCAAGTACTTTGGCTATTCGCCGATCGGCGATCCGGTGCGGGTTTCGGTAATCGGCACCGGCGATGAAGGCAGCGTGTTGATCGGCGCTATCAACCCCGACTACATCAAGGTCGTGTCGATCTGCGACATCCGGCCGTACAACGTGCACCGCGCGTTCCACGGCGACTGGGCCGGCGACGCGGCGATCGCCGCCCGCCCCGGCCTGATTGCCAAGTACGGCTTTGCCGACGAGAAGGCCGCCAAGGACGCCATCAAAGTCGAGAGCGACTACAAGAAGGTGCTGGACGACCCGAACGTCGAGGCCGTGATCATCGCCCTGCCGCTCTTCCTGCACGCCCAGGTCGCGGTGGATGCCCTCAAGGCCGGCAAGCACGTGCTGACCGAAAAGCTGATGGCCCACAACGTCGCCCAGTGTAAGGTGATGGGCCGCCTGGCCAAGAAGGAGAACAAGGTCCTTACCGTCGGCCACCAGCGGCACTACAGCGTGCTGTACGACAACGCGGTCAACCTGATCCGCTGGGGCCTGTTGGGCGAAATGCACCACATCCGCGCCCAGTGGCACCGCGGCAACCTGCCCGGCAACGACAGCTGGCAGCAGCCCCTGCCGTTCCCAGTCGAGACCTACGAGGACGGCGTCAAGCAGAAGGAAAAACGCAACTTCGTGGCGGAGAAGCTCAAGGACCTGCAGGACAAGCTCAAGCGGGAAAAGGACGCACTGAAGAAACGCTTACTCGAGAAGCAAGTCGCCCAGTGGGCCGCCTGGGTGCTCGACAAGGACGTCGAAGCGGCGAAATACGGGTACTCTGACTTTAAGTTGAGCGATGGCCGCATGCGCACGGCACTCGAAGAGCTCTGCCGCTGGCGGCTCTTTGCCCGAACTGGTGGCGGGTTGATGGCGGAGCTGGGCAGCCACCAGCTCGACGCCTCGAGCATCTTCGTCAGCGCCGTGCGGAAGGACGGGAAGAAGGCCCACCCGCTCTCGGTGCACGCCGTCGGCGGCCGGCACACTTTTCCCTACGACCGCGATGCCGAGGACCACGTCTATTGTACGTTCGAGTTTCCCGGTCCGGGGTACGAGCCCGGCTACAAGGCCGGCTACTACGACCCCGAAATGAACTATCCCGATCCGACCAAGGGCATCCTCAGCTACGACGAAGATCCCAACAAGCGGATCGTCGTGACCTACTCGTCGATCATGGGCAACGGCTGGGGCGGTTACGGCGAAATTGTGATGGGCAGCAAGGGGACCCTGATCCTCGACCGCGAGCAGGAAGTGCTGTTATTCCGAGAGTCGGATACCGCGACCAAGGTCGGCGTGAAGGAAGACGGCAAGGGGGCCACGCTCGACACGCAGGCCAGCGGCAAGGGCCCCTCGCTCGCCCGGGCGGCCGCCGAAAGCGGCCCTGTCAGCCGCGGCTACACCGAAGAGATCGAGCACTTTGCCTGGTGCATTCGCAACAACGCTCCCGATGCGCCGCGGTGCAAGGCCGAGGTCGCCTTGGGGGACGCGGTGATCGCGCTCACGTCGAACGTGGCAATCGACAGGTCGCTGAACGGCCAAGGCGGCTTCGTGCAGTTCAAGGAAGAATGGTACGACATCAACAGCGACGAAACGCCCGACGGCAGCAACCTCAAGTCCGAGAACGAGCAGCTCCAAGCGGGATTGTCATAATCAAAGCCGCGACCAGTGGTCGCGGTCCTCCTGGTTCCCAGTGCCCCGAGGCTCCTGCCTCGTCTGCGGGTCGGGCATTCTCAGACCGCGACCAGTGGTCGCGGCTTTGAGAGCTTGCCAGCGCCCTGCGGCGGCGCTACATTCACAATCGGCCTAACCTCGAACTTTGAACTTGGAAACTAGCCATGGAAAAGTGGCCCATCGGAGTTTTCGCCAGCGTCGATGCGGGACTCGGCGTCAAGCTGGAGGTCGCCCGCGATCTTGGCGTGCCGACGATCCAGCTGCACGCCCCGCACCCCGCGACGCGGACGCCGGCCAATGCCGAAGCCTTCCTCAAGAAGCTCGCCGGCTTCGGCATCAAGTTGACTTGCGTCTTCAGCGGGTTCGAGGGTGAAAGCTACGCCGACATTCCGACGGTCGCAAAGACGGTAGGCCTCGTGCCACCGGGGCCGCGGGCCGAGCGGATCAAGGAGCTGAAGGCCAACGCCGACTTCGCCAAGCTGCTCGGCTGCTCCTGCGTCGGCCTGCACATCGGCTTTGTGCCGCACGACCGCTCGCTGCCGCTTTACAAGGAGATCGTCGCCGTCGCCCGCGACGTGTGCGACTACCTGGCCAAGAACAAGCAGGCGCTGCACCTCGAGACCGGCCAGGAAACGGCTGACGACCTCTTGCAGTTCATTCAGGATGTCGAGCGGAATAACCTGTTCATCAACTTCGACCCGGCCAACATGATCCTCTATGGCACCGGTGAGCCGATCGCCGCGCTGAAGAAGGTCGGCCGCTATGTGAAGAGCGTGCATTGCAAGGACGGCAAGTGGGCCAAGAACATCGGCAAGGAATGGGGCCAGGAAGTCCCGCTCGGCCAAGGCGACGTGGGCATGGAAAACTACCTCCGCACGCTCAAGGAGATCGGCTACGACGGCCCGCTCACCATCGAGCGCGAAATCGCGCAGGAGCCCGAGCGGCAAAAGACCGAAATCGGCGGCGCGATCAAGCTGCTGACGGACTTGCGGAAGAAGGTCCTCGGATAAATGGCCGCTCAGCGTCCTGCCGTCGTACTGCTCAGCGGCGGGCTCGATTCGGCGACCGTGCTGGCAATCGCGCGGAGCGAAGTCTTTGCCTGCCACGCGCTCAGCTTTCGCTACGGCCAGCGGCATGCGATCGAGCTGACGGCCGCCGAGCGCGTCGCGCGGCAGCTCGGCGCTGTATCACATCGAATCGTCGAAATCGACCTGCGCCAGTTCGGCGGCTCGGCGCTGACCGACGACATCGCCGTGCCCAAACACGCCTCGGTGGGCGAGATCGGCGGCGGCATCCCGCTGACTTACGTCCCGGCCCGTAACACAATCTTCCTGTCGTTCGCCCTGGCTTTTGCCGAGGTCAGCGGCACGGCCGACATCTTCATCGGCGTCAACGCGCTCGACTACAGCGGCTATCCCGACTGCCGGCCGGAATACATCGCCGCGTTCGAGCGAATGGCAAACCTCGCCACGAAGGCCGGCGTGGAAGGCCGGCCGCTGAAGATCCACACGCCACTGATCGACTTGACCAAGGCCCAGATCATCCGCCGCGGCCTAGACCTCGGCGTCGATTACTCGCTCACGTTCAGTTGCTACGATCCCAGCGCCGCGGGAATCGCCTGCGGTCGCTGCGACGCGTGCCTCTTGCGGCTGAAAGGCTTTGCTGAAAACGGCGCGAGCGATCCGATTCCCTACGCTTAACCCCGGCTTCCAGGTCGGCCTTTTTCCGCCGCGCCAACCTGGGGGGCCAGGGCTAAGCGGCTAAGAGAACATGCCCGGAAAGCCGACCGGCTCAAATGCGTTGACAAAATGCTCGATCGTGGGCTTGCCGCGGCCCGCGGGCCACGTGACGGCGACAACGTCGAACCGAGCTGCGCACTCCAGCAAGTCGTGCCGCTTGAGGTACGATAGCGCCAGGCGCGTCAGCCGGCGCTGCTTGGCGTCGTCCACGGCGTCGGCTGGATGGCCGGCGTCGTGCGTGGTGCGGGTCTTCACCTCGATAAAGACGACCGTCCGCTTGTCCACGGCGACCAGATCGATCTCGCCGATGTTGTCGCGGTGCCCGCGGGCAACAATCACGTAGCCCAGCTTTCGCAGGAATCGCGCCGCCGCATCCTCGCCG
>DASRJB010000686.1:0-9753 GCA_035649715.1 Pirellulaceae bacterium | reverse complement strand
GTGGGTTGAAGCTGACACTTATGACGAATTAATTGCAGTTGCCTCCTCGACCCCAACGCCTGCCACCTCTCCTCCGTGTCAGCTTCTCTATTACGCGATGGTGCAGGTGCAATACCACGACGGAACCACCTTTGTCAACCTGGACTGGGTACCCATGGACGAGTTTTGGCAGTACCCAGGGGACCCAGAGTAGCCGGCATTTACTTCATCTTGTTAGCGAGGAGGAAGCCGTGCGCACCATCTTAGTATTGTCCGTCCTGTTGGTTACAAGTATCGCGACAGCGCAGAATGCTCCGAAGCGTGAGCCACCGAACATAGCCCAAAGTTCAGCGAATGTCGTCCGCGACCGCAAGATATTTGACGAGCACCCGCAGTTCCTAACCATGGTAAGGAATAGCCGTGCGATTCAAGCCGAACTGGGCATTACCGATACCCAGATTCGGGAGATCGACGAGAAATACAGCCTCGGCCGCGAAGTGGTGAGTGCAGGTTTCAAGGCGTTGGAGGGACTGCCGGATGAGCAGAAGGGCGCAGCGTATCAGCGGATATTTGAGGACGACATGGCGAGCCACCGGCCGTTAATCAAGTCGATACTTACCCAGACACAAATGGTGAGGCTCGAGCAGATCGCGCTACAGCAGCGGGTCAAGACGTTCTACCCGGCCGCCGGTCTGACGCATCCCCTGCTCGTGAAGGCGCTAGAGATCAGCGCCGACCAGCAGCAGGAAATCCGATCGCATGTTGAGAAGGTCGAGGCCAAGTTCAAGGCACGTATTGCGGAGCTGAATGCAGATATGACTAAGGTTCGCGATGATGCCCGCCAGGAAGCGCTTACTAAGCTAACTCCGGAGCAGCGCAGAGTGTATCAATCGCTGATCGGCAAGTTCTTCGACGGCGACGCGCCGGTGGAGAGACGATGAAAGCTGCACAATAATCTGCTACCCCTTGGCAATCATTTCAGTCAGCTCGTCTGGTTCGATAGGCCAATTCAACAGGCCTCAAGCGTCAGGCGGCGAATATAAGAAAACTGCCGCGCTCGAGGATCTTTTTGAGAGCTTCCGCGCGAAAATCGCGCCGCAACGCATTGGCCCCCAAGCACTTGCGGCACGCCGCCCATAGCATTCGGGCGCAAGCCATTAAAGCGTTTGCGGCCTCCCGCGCGAGTTTTTGGTTCTGGTTCGCAAGCAGAGCTTGGGAGCAAGGAGCTCGGGAGCTGGGAGCTTGGGAGCAAGAGGAGGCGAATTGCTGGTGCAGAGCAAGCGGCCTCGCTTGCTCAGGGTGAACAAGCGAGGACGCTTTATTCTACGGCTAGCGTGAACAAGCGAGGACGCTTGTTCTACGGGTGGTCGCCCGCGTACACTGCTCCCATTGCTCGTCATTCGACTCCGCATTCGCGCCGGGGGTTTGCCATGCCGTCTGTTTGTCCCTTTTGCGATAGCGAGGTCATTCCCGGCAGTGATTCCTGCGACACGTGCGGCCAGTCGCTGACGGAATCGCACCTGGTCCCCCCCACGACGACGATCGAACAGGCAATTCTCTCGGACCGCGTCCGCCTGTTTCAGGGACGGCCGCCGCTAGTCGTTTCGCCGACGATGCCCGTCCGCGAGGTGCTGCGGCTGATGGTCGATAACCGCGTAGGGTGCATCGTCATCGCCGACCAGGGCAAGCTGGCGGGGATCTTCAGCGAGCGGGACGTGCTGATGAAGCTGGGCGAGCGGGCGAGCGAGCTGGGCGGCCGACCCGTGTCCGAATTCATGACCAGCAAGGTGGAATCGCTGCCGCCGACGGCAAAGATCGCCTTCGCCGTTCAGCGGATGGATCAGGGCGGCTATCGCCACATACCGATCGTGAACGATAAGGGGGAAGCCACCGGCATCTTCTCCGTCCGCGACATCTTGAGCTACATGGCCAAGAAGATGGCGGGTGGCAAGTAAATTCCCGGGGAAACTGGCGACGTCCACAGCAACTTTCGCTGGAATTCGGGGTTAAGTGGTTGGTAGAATGCGCCCTCGAGCGGGCGGCGGTGATGCACGCACCCATGCTTATCCTGCATAAAGTGCATAAAATGCATCTCGTGGAATGATCGCAAGTCATTGCAACGTAATGACTTGCGATAGAATATGCCGTTCGGGAAAAAACGCCGAGTATGCATGCATTGATGGAGTGACCGCTATGCGAGCTTCCCGCTGGCTGATCGCCGCTGTTGCTTTGGTGGCAACTGGTTTCACGGCAAGTTTGGGCTTCGCCCAGCGAGGTGATCGCGGCGACTATGGTCGCGGCGATTCCGGCCGCGGCGATTATGGCAGCCGCGGCGGCGGCGATTTTGGCAGCCGCGGCTTTGGCGGCGGATTCGGGGGCAGTCCCTTCGGTGGCGGCGGCTTCGGCGGCTTTGGCGGCGGCGGGATGTTTGGCGGCGGCATGGGCGGCTACGGCGGCGGTTACGGCATGAGCCGCGATCCGCGCGACATGCTGCGGCAGGCCGACTTGAACGGCAACGGGGTCATCGAGCCGGCCGAGATGCAGGGCCGCTCCGGCTGGATGGCCCAGCGGATGGCCGAACGGGCCGGATTGGACACGAACAGCCCGCTGCCGATCGACCGGCTGGCCAGCGCGATGGATGGCAGCTCGCGGGACAGCCGCGACAGCCGGGGGAGTTCGTCGAGCAGTGGTTCGGCGCAGACGCCAGTGTCGGCGATGTCATTTGGCATCGTGGGCGAGGTCAAGCGGGTTCCCGGGTTCGACGTACCGCTAGGGGCCGCGGAGCAGGTGCCTCTGGAAAAGCGGTTCGACCAGCGGGTGTATGAGCGGGCCAAGGAATTGCTGGAAGATCGCGACCGCAACAAGAACGGCACGATCGAGGGCGAGGAGCTGACCCGCAACAATTGGGATCCGCCGGCCGATACGAGCGATCTGAACAAAGACGGCTCACTGAACCTGGAAGAGTTGTGCTATCGCTATCAGGCCCGCTACGGCGGCGGTCCACCGCAAGGTGGTCCCAACAACGGAGCGCGGATGCAGGTCGCGGTCATTCCGCCGCCGCTCTTTCCCTCCAGCGCTCCGGCCACCGGAAGCGCGGCCACACCCGGCTCTCCCGGCGGCGATGAACGCCTGAAGAAATGGGCCGAGGGCATGTTGACTCGTGCCGACACGAACAAGAGCGGCAAGCTCGAGAAGGACGAGTGGGGTGGTGTGCGGGATGCCGAGAACATCGATACGAGCAAGGACGGCATCATCACAGTTGAGGAACTCATGGCCAGCCTCCAGGCTTTCGCCGGTGGTCGCCGCGACGGCGGCGGCGAGGGCGGACACCGCGACGGGGGCGGTGAAGGAGGACGCGGCTGGGGAGAAGGCGGAGGCGGACGCAGCTTCGGCGGCGGCGAAGGCGGCCGCGGCTTTGGATTTGGCGGCGAAGGCGGTGGTGAATTCGGCGGCCGCGGCCGCGGTGGTCGCGGGTTTGGCGGGGGCGGACCGTTTGGCGGCGGCGGCGAAATGGTGATTAATGTCGGCGGCGGCGAGAATAGCGGCGGTGAAAACGGCAACCGCAACGGCGACGGCAATCGCAACGGCGAAAACGGCCGCAATGGCGGGCGCGGCAACGGATCTTCGAATAGCGCCACAACCACGCCTAGCGCCACAACCACGCCGGCGCCCAAGAGCTACCGCCTGGCCTCGCCATGGGAACGTCTGCCGGAAGGGCTCTCGGACCGGTTCTACAATCTCGACATCAACGAGGACGGACAGGTCTCGATGTCGGAATACCGCGCCAGCTCCGGCTGGAGCGACCAGGACGCCGAGCGGTTCCTGAACTACGACCAGAACCGCGACGGGCTGATCAGCGCCAAGGAATGGCTCGAAGGCGAGGGCGGCGGAGGCGAGCGCTCCCGCAGCCGTGGGCGGAATTAGTGCGAGATTCTGATCGTAATTCCGAATTCTGCCTTCTGAATTCCGAATTCACTTGGCCAGCGCCTTTGCGGTCGCGTTGATGATCGCCTCGCTGGTGATCGTGGCGCTGCTGGTGGCGTCCACGCCTTTCACGCCTTGCTTGGCGATGATCTTGGCCGGCGTGTCGGTCATCGCCGAATAAAACTGCTTTTCGCGGTGCTGCGTGATGCGGACCGCGTCGATCTTGCCCCCTGCCACGGAGACTTCGACTTCAATCGGTCCTTCGTATCCGATTGCCGACGAGCGGTACTTGCCGTCGGCGATTTTCTGCACATCGAGCAGCTCGAACAGCTTGATCGCGGCCAGGCTCTCCGCCGCCCGCTTCTGGCAGCGGTCGATCTGGCCCTTCTGCTGGCCCTCCGCGGCAATCGCCAGCACTTTTTCGTAGTACTTCACCGCCTCGGCGTAGCGGCCGGCCACGCGGCAGGCGTCGCCGCCATACAGATACGCGAAATGCAGCTGATTATTCGGATTCTTGGCGATGCTTTCGACCAGCCGCAGGGCCTCCGGGGCTTCGCCCATGTCGGCCAGCAGCTTGATCGCGTCGTAGGGAATCGACTTCAGCTTCCGCAGGTGGTCGAGGGCCATCTGCTTGTTGCCCAGCCGCCAGAAGCACTCGGCCAGGTGTACGGTCACGCCCGGCGGCGAATTGGTCTTCTCGACGCCGGCCTGCCGCCACCAGAAGGCGGCCCGGGCGTAATCCTGGTGCAGGTTGTGATACATCCGACCGAGCTCGACCATGATCCTCGTGCGCTTGGCGGGATCGTCCTTGTGCAGCGTGAGCAAGTGGTGCATCAGCTTGACCCCCTCGCGCCACTTGCCGGGGTTGGGATTGACGATGTCCCACACGAACTGGCCCACGTTTTTTTGGTTATTCCAGCCGCCGGGCGGCGGGCCGTCGGGCCACGACAGGTCCAGCGATTGCGGATGGTTCAGCGGCGTGGCCTCGTACCAATCCGGCGGCTGCCGGCCGAGCTCGTCGATCAGTGCATCGACCTGCGCCTTCGTCCGCAGCTCCTTTCCGCCGGCGCTCTCGCCCGATTCGAGCGGGCCGGCGGCCTTCGATTTACCCGCCGGCGCGCTCTTGGCCGCGCCGGCCGCCGCCCGCTCGTTGATGACATAGACCTTGTCGTTGATCGTCACCTTGTGAATCTTCGCCAGCGGAATCGTGCGTTTGACGAGCATTCCCGCCGACTTGGCCTCGATCGTGACGCTGGTCGCGTCCTTCGACAGCACCTGGCATTCGATCCGCGTGCCGTCGAGATACTCGATCGTCGCGGCCGGCGAGCTGGCTGCGCTGGCGACAACCAGCACCAGCGCGGCTATCCAACCGACATTTTTGACTCCAGGCATCAGCCGGCCCTCCCCGCCGCGCGGAGCGGAAAGCCGGGAGTGGCGATCGTCTCGCCGCTCTTGAGGACCATGAACATGTCCGTGTGGCGCTGTGCGGCGAGCAGCCGCAGTCCCCGCTGCTCGCCTAGCACGAACAAGGTCGTCGAAAGGGCATCAGCCGCTGTGGCCGATGGAGCGAGGACCGACACACTGGCGACTTCCGTCGGCGAATAGCCGCTGCGGGGATCGAGAATATGGTTGTAATAGCCGTCCGGCGAAAACCTGGTCGCGTAGTCGCCCGAGGTGGCCAGCGCGCGGCCGTCGAGATCGGCCAGGGCGATGTAGGCCTCCGGGTCGCGTGGATGCTGAATGCCCACTCGCCAGGCGCTAGCGCGCGGCGAATGGCCGATCGAATTCAATTCGCCCGCATCAATCAGGGCGTGCTGGATGCCGTGCTCCTCGAGCACGCTCCGCACTCGGTCGGCGGCAAATCCCTGGGCGATGCCGTTGAGCGTGATTTTCGTGCCCGGCCGCAACAGGCGGACGCGGCGCTCGGCGATTTCGATTTGCCGCCAATCGACCCGCGAGCGGGCGGCGGCGACTTCCGCCGCGGAAGGCAAGCGCTGCTGTTTTTGTGCGGCGGCAAACACTTCCCACAGCGGCTGCACGGTGACGTCGAAGGCGCCGCCGCTTTGCTGGCTCGTCCGCTGGGCATGGCTCAAGACGGCGAGCAGATGTGGATGCGGATCGAAGAGCTCGCCGGTCGCGTTCAAGCGGCTGAGCTGGCTGTCCGGCCGATAGATGCTCATCAATCGCTCGACCAGCGCCAACTCCTCGAATGCGTCAGCAATCGCCAGCTCGGCCTCGTCCGCGCGGCGGTCGCGAACGGTGAGCGCGACGCGCGTGCCCAGCGCCTTGGTCGTGCGCGTGACGGCGGGCCAGGTCTGCCCACCGCCTGCCAGAAAACTGCTCGCGCCGCCCGCAGCGGCAGCGCCTCCCGCGGCGATCAGCAAGAATCGCCGCCGACTCCACGCGCTCATGTTGGCCTCTTCGCTTCCTACGGCCTAACCAGTTCTCCGCTCGTACTTTACGCACGGCCGCCCTTGTCTCGCAAGCGCTTTGCCGCGACCATTCTTTGGACGAAACGGAGAACCGCCCGTGGCCGCCCGCCCGCGCATCCTGATGTGCCCGCCCGATCATTACGGGATCGAATACGAGATCAATCCCTGGATGAACCGGCAGCGGCAAGCCGATCAGCCGACGGCCGCGCGGCAGTGGCGGGCGCTGCACGATTTGCTGCTGCGGCTGGGGGCCGAGATTCCGCTGCTCGATCCGGTTCCGGGCCTGCCGGACCTGGTGTTCACGGCCAACGCCGCCCTGATCTATCGCCGGCGGGCGATCCTGGCCCACTTTCGCCACGCGCAGCGGCAGGGCGAAGAGCCGCTCTGCGCCGCCTGGCTGCAGAAGCACGGCTTGGCGGTCGAGCGGCTGCCGGAGGAACGGTTCTTCGAAGGCGCGGGGGACGCGCTGTTTTGCGGCGAGACGCTGATCGCGGGCTATCGCATCCGCAGCGACGTCCGCAGCCAGCAGATTATCGGCGAGCTGCTCGGCTGCGAGGTCATCCCGCTGGAATTGATCGACGGGCACTACTATCACCTCGACACCTGCTTTTGCCCGCTCGCGCCGGGCGAAGCGATCTGGTATCCCGGTGCGTTCGACGATTATGGCCGCCGCGTGCTGGCCGAATTGATTCCCGACCTGGTCGTGGTCGCGCCGGAGGAGGCCCGTTCGTTCGCCTGCAACGCGGTGGTCGTCGGAAAGAACGTCGTCACGACAACGGGCTGCCCGCAATTGCACAAGGGCCTGGCCGAGCGCGGCTACACGCCGCACGAAACGCCGCTGTCGGAGTTCATCAAATCCGGCGGCAGCGCGAAGTGCCTCACGCTGCGACTCGACGGCGAAGAGGCCGCCGCCTGGAAAACGATCCGCTAGCCGGTTCGCACGGCTGCTTATTGCTCCCACTTCCGCAGCCGGGCCACCAGCTGGTGCATTTCGGCCTTGTTTTTCTCGAACAGCACGAGCATCACGAGCAGGCCGACGCCGAGGCAGATGCCGAACGCCCACAGCGGCCAGACGTGCTCGATGGAGCGCGAGGCATGCCAGACCATGCTGGTCAGGGCCAGCAGCGTGAAGGCCGCGCCCAGATAGAGAAAGGCCCGCACGCGGAGGGCGATGCCCGCCAATGCGCCGGCGACCGAAAGTCCCAGCAGGATCATCGGCGGCCGCAAGTCCGTGCCCAGTCCGCGGAGCATGATCTCGCTGGTCGAGCTGACATAGATCACGATCGTCGCGGCATAGCGGATGGCGGTCAGGGCTTCGGCGCTCAGCCGATGGCGGTTGACCTGCGCCGCGGCCAGCACCGACAGGGCGGGTGGGATCAACCAGAGCTGCGGATGGTCTGCAAAGTGGAACGCCTTTTCGCTGAACAACGACCACAGCGCGCCATTGCCGGCGACGGCCGCCGCGACCATCGCCGCCCAGCTCTTGCGCGTGAAGCTGAGAGCCAGATAGAGGATGCCGGCTACCAGCAGCAGCAGCGCGTAATCGACCTGCGAGCCAGCCACCCACCAACCGATGACCGGCAGCAGCGGCAAGAGCGCCCCGGTCCGCTCCAGCGGCTCGGCCAGCACGCGGACTTTCCAGCGGTGAAACAGCTCGGCCGCTCCCACCCCGGAAAACGCCAGCCCCATCACGATGAACGGCCAATAGGGCCGCAGCACCGTGTCGAACCAGAGCGGCTTGCAGACATACAGGTGCGCGAAGAGCAGCGCCCCGACGGCCTCGGCCGCATAAACGTAGGCCTGCTTCGCCCGCTCAGAGAGCAGCAGCGGATCGCGGCCGGGCAAGAGGGCCATCGACACCAGACCGGCGATCAGGGCCACCAGCACCACCGCGATCGCGATCACCTGCACGTCGCCGACAGCTGCACCGCGGCCCGGCACGAACAGCGAGATCTCCAGGGCCAGTGTCACAACAAACGCGGCGACCGCCGCACTGCCGGCGATGTAGCCGGCCTTTCGCGTTGCCGCGTGCCACGAGCCGCCGGTCAAGAGCAGTCGCGGCAGCACCAGACCGTATGCAAACGTCAGCGCCGCCAGCACCATCAGCAGGCGGAAGACGCGCTGCATCCACAAATCGGCCGTATGCCCGTCGATCTGCGACCAGCCGAGCAGCACTGCCGAGAAACCTGCGACGAGCAGCGCCGTCAGTTGCAGCGCCTCGCGCCGCCGCTCCTGAGCCAGGCACGCCACGCCCCAGGCCGCGATGGCCGGCCCGAAGGCGGCTGCCACGCGAAACGGCAGGATTTCCTTCCGCGTATCGAGCGTGAGCACCAGCAGCAAGCTCGCCAGGCAACCCAGGCAGGTCAGGAGCAGATTGACCACAGGCAGCCACTTGGCCGTCCGCGACAATCCTCCAATTGGATCGGGCACCCCCGCCTTGGTCCCCCACGCCGCCAGGTTTGCCCCGTAACTCCAGATTTGGCCGCTCAGCGCCACCTGGCCCGCCAGCGCCAGCACCAGCGCCGTCAGCTTGCACTCGGGCAGCGGGAGCCAGAACCGGAGCAGTCCGATCGCCAGACACCAGGCCGCGCCGCCGAAGAGAAACGTCAGGGGCCCGAGCCAGGTTGCCCTCCGGTCCCACAGCGTCGCGGCGAGCAGTCCGCCCAGCACAACGGTCGTCACGGCAGCCGCGATATCGAAATTCAGACCGCGCCCGCCCTGCCACGTGGAAAACAATCCATAGGTCAGCCGCCACAGAAAGAGCAGCGGCACCAATCCGCAAATCACGCCCGCGTGAACGCGCGGCATGAATCGGCGGGCGTCGAGCGACTCGCCGCGGCGCAGCTGCGAATCGATTTCGCGCCACAGCCAAAACCCGGCAGCCGCGACGAGGGCGATGAAGAAGGTTTCCCAGGCCACGAACCAGTAGAAATCGTCCATGACGACGCTGACCCACCGTCCCGCGATGCGCGTGCTCCAAAACAGCAGGACCGCCAGGCCGGCGAGCGCCGTCGCGGCGAACGCATACGGCTGGCTGCGCCGCGCTAAGCCCAACGTAGTGGCGATGGCCGCACAGCCGAGCGCGCCAGCCAGCGACCACCACGGCTGACCGGGATCCTGCAAGTCGCCGCGGATGGCAAGGAACACGACCAGCACCGCGATCGCCGTCGCCGAGAAATGGTGCGGTGCTATTCGTGCCAGGCGCTCGCCCAGCCACTGTCGCGAGCACACGGCGACACAGGCGATCGCGGCAACGGCCAGCCAACCGGCTTCGAGCGTGTGGTAGGCAAACCAGCGTCCAAGCCCATCGAATTGATTCAGCGTGGCTGCGAGCAGCGGCACGCTGGCCGCCAGCAGCCAGGCGAGCGCGTCGCCGTAGTCTGTAGCGCTGCTGCTACGGAAGAAACGGGCCACGACC
>DASRJB010000685.1:0-3022 GCA_035649715.1 Pirellulaceae bacterium | reverse complement strand
GGCGGCGTCGATCGTGACGGCGCGGAGGGCGGCGTAGGCAGTGATCCGCTGCTCGGGGCCGAGGGTCTGGCCGGCCTTGGTGGTGCGCGTAACAGCGCACCAGACGAGCAAGAGCGGATCGACCGGCGTCACCGGCGTGTCGTTGTGGATCGTGAAGCGGATGCCGCGTTTTGCGGCCGAGGCCAGCGGGCTGATCCGTTCGGCCCGCTGCTGGCCGAGGAACAGCCGCTGGTGCCGGTCGCCCCAGTAATAGACGTGTCCGACAAAGAAGGAAGGCGTGATGCCCAGCTCCTTCATCTGGTCGAGCTGGTCCTCGCGCGGCGTCTGGCAATGCTCGATGCGGTGGCGGGCGTCCGCCCGCGGATGCTCGGCCTGCGCGACGCGAAACGCCGTCAGCACGTCGTCGATCGCCGCGTCGCCGTTAGCGTGAATCGCAATCTGGTAGCCGGCGCGGTGGAACTGCCCGACCAGCTCCACCAGCTTCTCCCGCGGCCGCAAGGCATAGCCCGACCAGCGCAGCCCGCCGTCAGTAACGCTGCGGCCTTCCGGCTGCGTGAAATAGGGCGCGGTGAGATAGCCCGTGTAGCCCTGCAGCGAGCCGTCCTGCAGGATTTTTACGCCGCTATAGCGCACGCGCTGGGGAATCGGGCTGCGGCCGGCCAGCTCCGCCAGCGTCGGCGGCTCGCCGGTCGGCGGCGAGAGCATCGCCAGCGCCCGCAGGTGCAGCCAGCCGCGATCGTGCGCCGCGAGCAGATCGGGGATGACATTGGCCGCGCCGCCGGCGATGACCGTCGTGGTGACGCCCTTGGCCAGGTACTGGCCATCGCAGAGTTTCACGGCCGCCAGCCGCTGCTCCTGCGAGAGGCCGGGGACGAGGCGATTGACCAGGCCGGTGCGTTCTTCGATCACGCCCGTGGGCTCACCGGCGGCGTCCTTGCGAATCGCGCCGCCGGCCGGCTGTGGCGTATCCTTGTCAATTTTTGCCAGGGCCAGGGCCCGCGAGTTGGCCACGCCGAGGTGGCCTGAGGTGTGAACGATCCAGATCGGATGGTCGGCGCTGGCGCGGTCGAGGTCCTGCCGCGTCGGGTGCCGCTGCTCGGCCAGCAGCGTATCGTCGTAGCCTCGGCCCACGACCCACTGGCCGGCCGGCGTCCTGGCCGCCTTTTCGCGGAGCGCGGCAACCAACTCCTCCATCGTGCGGATCGTGCCGATCGGCGGGCTGTTCAGGTCCACGTCGTACAAAGCCACGCGGCCCACCGAGGGAAAGTGGTCGTGCGCGGCAAAGAATCCCGGCAGCAGCGTCTTGCCGGTCAGATCGACAACCTTGGTCTTCGGCCCGATGTGCGGGCGAATCTCTTTGGCCGGCCCGACAGCCGCAATTTTGCCGCCGCGAACGGCAACGGCTTCTGCGACGTCCCCTTCGCGGACCATCGTGACGATGGTCCCATTCAGCAGCACCAGGTCGGCAGGCTCCGGGACTTGTGCCCAAGCTGCCGCCGGCAAAACCAGGAGCAGCATCGCGAGGAGACCACTGCGTAGCATGAACGTGCGCATGGGTGGGCGAGAATTGGGGGCTGCCAATCGGCGTGCCGTCAAGGCACAATCTAGGGCATCTCCTCGACTGCTACATCCTAGGAGGCCGCTCGTGCTAATGTGCATCCGACGAGGTTTCTGCCGGCAAGCGATCTTGATGGCCTTTGTTCCGCTCGCGGGACCGTTGCTGGCGAACGCCCCCGCTCGCGCTGGCGACGAAACCAGTGCCCAAACTGCGAACACATATGTTTACGTCTCGATGGCCCCCGAACAGAAGATTCAGGTCTATCGACTGAATGCGGCCGACGGGTCGCTAGCTGCGGTGGAAACGCTGCCGGTCGAAGGAACGCCCGGCGCCCTGGCCGTCGATCCGCGAAAGAAATTCCTGTTCGCCTCGCACCGCAACACCAGCACGCTGGCCAGCTACCAGATCGATCCGGCCACGGGCAAGCTGCGGCGGCTTAGCACCGCTCAACTGCCGATGGGGCAGAACGCGGCGAATCTGAGCACCGATCGCACCGGCCGCTGGCTGCTGTCGGCTTCGTACGCCGGCGGCACGGTCGTCGTGCATCCGCTGAGCGAGGACGGGATGATCCAGACTCCCGCGGTGCAGACGATCACGACCGCGCCGACGGCGCATTGCATCGCCATTGACCGCGAGAACCGTTTTGTGTTGGTGCCGCACGTCGCTCCCAACGCGGTCTTCCAGTTTCGCCTGGACGCCGCCAAGGGCCAGCTGAGCGAGGCCGGCAAGGCCCCGGGCGGCATGGACAAGGCGGGGCCGCGCCACCTCGCGTTCCATCCCACGAAAAACATCGCCTTCACTTCTGACGAACAGGGCAGCAGCATCACCTCCTATGCCTACGATCCCGCCATCGGACTGAAGCCGCAGCAGACGCTCTCGACTCTGCCGGCCGGCTTCACGGGCCAGAATACGACGGCCGACGTCAAAGTGCATCCGAGCGGCAAGTTCGTGTGGGTCTCCAATCGCGGCCACGACAGCCTGGCGGGATTTGCCGTGGACGGCAGCGGCCAGCTCTCGCTGCTGGGACACACGCCGACCGAGAAGACGCCCCGCTCGTTCGAGATCGATCCGAGCGGCCGCATCGCCCTCGGCGCGGGCGAGGGCTCGGGAAAACTGGCCGTCTTTCAGATCGATCCAGACACCGGCCAGCTCACCCGCCTGCGCACCCTCGACGTCGGCCAAAGTCTCACTTGGGTGCTGGCGGTCAAGCTGGACCGCTGAGGTGGATCAATCCAGTCGGAGAATGCGCCGTGCTTCAAATTGCTCTGATCGCCGTCTCGATCGGTCTGGTTATTTTGGGAATCAAGGGGTTCACGGCAAACGGCATCCCCGTGACCAAGAACTTCGCTCTAAAGGGCAGGTCGGGAAGGGTTGCTGGCGTCATCTGTATCCTGACAGGCATCGGATTTATCCCGCTGTTTGTCCTTGCGTTTCTGGGATACATGAGATGGCTCACCTGACTGG
>DASRJB010000684.1:0-11328 GCA_035649715.1 Pirellulaceae bacterium | reverse complement strand
AGACCGGCTGCGGCATCGTGCCCTACACCTACCGCCCCAGCAACCTGGTGAATGCGGTGCAATGGGCGGCGGGCCTGGAGCTGCTCTTGCTCATCAAGAGCCCCTGGCAGGTCTTTCTCTCGACCGACCATCCCAACGGCGGCTGCTTCTGGCGGTATCCCGAGATCATCGAGCTGCTGATGCGGCGCGACGTGCGGAAGGAGCAACTCAAGCGGCTGCCGGACAAGATCAAGGGCCGCATCACGCTGCCGGAAATCGACCGCGAGTACACGCTGCTGGAGATCGCGACCGCCATGTCGGCCGGCCCCGCGCGGGCCCTGGGCCTGGCGCAGAAGGGCAACCTCAGCGTGGGCAGCGACGCCGACCTGGTGCTGTATCACGAGGACGAGAACATCGCCCAGATGTTCAGCCACCCGCGGTACGTGATCAAGGGGGGCGAGATCGTGCTCGAGGACGGCGAGATCCGCGAAGCCCCGCAGGGCCGCGAGTTCCTCGTCCGCCCGGCCATGGATCCGGCGACCAACGAGTTCATGCGGCCCCTGTTCGAGGATTGCTACACCATGTCGTTTGAGAATTATCCAGTGGAGATCGAGCGGATCGAACACCGGGAGCTGCGCGAGTGCGTTCCAGTCGGCAAATAGGCCCGGAGGGCCGAAAGGTAATAGCCCCGACCGTCAGGTCGGGGATCGCGGACAAATACAACGCATTCTTAGGCCCGGGAGGGGCCGACACCTGTTGCAACACACATCCTCAATTCTTGTGCCGGCCCTCGGGGCCTTGAATCGTCTTGCGTATTCGGTACCCCGACCTTACGGTCGGGGCTACTGCCTGTCGGCCCTCCGGGCCTAGTTCGGCCGTTTGCTGCCCATGCCCATCGTCTTTCACCTCAAGCGCCCGCCGACGGTTCCTCTGGAAGCTGAAGTCCTGTCGCCCGATGTCGTGGCGGGGCTGTCCAACGCCGAAATCCGAACCCTGACTGTCTATCACGGCAAGCGGCAGCTTCCGCTCCGCGAGTTCTTCGACGTGGAGGGCGAGAAAAGCAGTGACCTCATCCTCCACGGCGCGCTGCACAAGGTCCGCTGGGTCGGCCGCGCGATGTCGCAGGGCAGCATCACCATCCACGGCTCGGTGGGCATGCACCTGGGGGCGTACATGTCCGGCGGACGGATCGAGGTCCACGGGAACGCGACCGACTGGATCGGCGCCGAGATGAAAAACGGCTTCATCCACATCCACGGCAGCGCCGGCGGCCAGGTCGGCGCGGCCTACCGCGGCTCGCTGCGCGGCATGCGCGGCGGCACGATCATCGTGGACGGCTCGGCCGGACTGGAAGTCGGCATGCGGATGCGGCGCGGCACGATCGTGATCCGCGGCCCGGCCAGGGACTTCACCGGACTGCAAATGAAGGGGGGCACAATCGTCCTGGAAAGCGGCGCGGAAATCCGCACGGGCGCGTGGATGAACCGCGGCACGATCATTTCCCTGAAGCCACTCCAGCTGATGCCAACCTTTGCATTCGCGGCGAAGGTCCATCCGCTGTTTATCCGCCTGCTGGACAACCACCTCCGCCCATTTGGCGTCACCCTTCCCGGCCCGGCCGATGGAGCATACCGCCACTATTCGGGCGACCTGGCCGTCTCCGACAAGGGCGAGGTCCTTGTCTGGGAGGCGAGGGCATAGCCCGGCGGTCGCCAAAGCGGATTAGTGAACATTGGTACGCTATTTGCTCTACAGTTCTATTTGGCGCGAAGACTGCCATTTTGGCCAGCCCATCGTCGGCCGAAAAATTCTGTCTAGGGAAAAATCGCTGCCACTCGTATCGGCCGCGAAATATAAGGGAAACTCCCCTGCGGCTTCTCTAATGCTTCAAAGCCAACTGCCGCATCGACGACGAGTCGGGGTCGCAACTGCTTGGAAGCCAATGGGTTAGCTGGGAAAGTGCAACACCAAAGTCATCGTCAGCGCGGAAAGCTAATGTGGGTTTCCCTTATATCGACCGGCGAATGCTTGCGGCCGCTAAGCGCCACTGGCGTCTGCGGGCTCCGCCAGCTCGCGGGCGTGGTAGCTGCTGCGGACGAAGGGGCCGCTGGCGACCTGTGCAAAGCCGAGCGCGCGGGCGGCACGGCCCAATTCCGCGAACTCTTCGGGGGGGAGATACCGGACGACCGGCAGATAGTGGTCGGCCAGCGCGCTGGAAGGCATGAGGTATTGACCGAGCGTCAGCAGCTCGCAGCCGGCGTCGCGGAGGGCGGCCAGCGTGTCGAACAGTTCTTCGCGCGTCTCGCCCAAGCCGAGCATCAGTCCGCTTTTGGTTTTGATCGCCGGGTTCCGGTCCTTCACCCGGCGAAGCAGGGCCAGCGTCCAGCGGAAGTCGCTCTTGGGACCGCGGACCTGCCGGTACAGCCGCGGGACGGTCTCCGTGTTGTGGTTGAAGACTTCCGGCGCGGCGTCGATCACGCGGTCGAGCGCCGCCAGGTTGTGGACGAAGTCAGGCGTGAGCACCTCGACAGCTGCACCCGTCCGCCGGCGCACGGCCAGCACGCAGCGGTGGAAATGCTCCGCGCCGCCATCGGGCAGATCGTCGCGGGTGACGGACGTGATCACCACATGCGCCAGGGCCAGCCGAGCCGCCGCCTCGGCCAGCCGATCGGGCTCGTCAGCTGCGGGCGGCGCGGGCCGCCCGCGCTCGACGGCGCAGAAGCCGCAGGGCCGCGTGCAGACGTTGCCCAGGATCATGAATGTCGCGGTCTTCTGCGAATAGCACTCCATCCGGTTCGGACATTTGGCGTTGTCGCAAACCGTTTCCAGCCCCAATTCCTCCAGGAGCCCCGCCGTGAAGTGGTTGGCGTTGCCTTTGGGCACGTTCCGCTTCAGCCAGCGGGGCAGGCGATCAAAGCCGCGACCATTGGTCGCGGTGCCCGAGTCGCATGCGCCAAAGGAGGTTGTTTCGCCGGCTCCCGCGACCAATGGTCGCGGCTTTGCAAACAGCGGCAATTCAAGCTGCGGATTCACGCGTGCTCGCGGCCGGCAGTTCCGCCAGGAGCGGATGGCCGGTATGCAGGTGATAGCGCTCCAGCTCCAAGGCTTCGGCCAGGTGCATGACGAGCGCGGCCCGTACCCGCGTCATTTTAGTGGGCAAAGCGAGCTGCGACAGGAGTGACGACATGGTTTGTCCGGCGGCGACCTCCACGCGGCCGAAGTCGCGCATCGCCGGATTGACGTTCAGATAAGCGCCGTGCTGGGTCACGCCCTGCCGCACGGCCGCACCGATGACGGCCAGAATTCCGCTGCGGCCGGCCAGGGCGAAGCTGCCCGGCACGGCCAGCGGGCGGACTTGCAGCTCGACCAGCACACGGGCCAGGGCCTGCTGCAAGCGGCGGAGGTAGTCGCCGATCGTCCAGCCGCGGCTGCCCAGCGGCACGATCGGATAGACGGCCAGCTGGCCCGGGGCGTGCAGGATCGCCCCGCCGCCGCGACCGACGTAGCGAATGGTCAGTTGCCGCTGGGCCAACTCGGCCCCGGTGAAGCGGACGTGGGCCCGCGAGCCGGCCCGGCCGATGGTGACGAGCGGCGGATGTTCGCAGATTAGCGCCACGATGCGGCCGTCGGCCCGCGTCATCGCGTCATAGGCCAGCCGCCGCTGGAGTGTGAGGCAGTCCTCGTAATCGACCGTACCCAGCAGGTGGATGTGCACTGGGCAGTCGCGCGCGAGGGGTTGTGGCGCTAGCGTCCTCTCCATTGCCATTTCGCCGCAATCACGAGGGTAGAAGCCGGCGAGGGGCGGGGACTGTAGCAGGCGGCCGCAGGCGGGCCAAGGGCAGATCGCGCTCCCTCCCGCTTGCCGAGTGCTTCCCTTACAAAAGAGGCATGGCCAAGGTCGAAAAAGAGAAAACTCCCGTTGAACCAGAGGTGCGGCTGGTTTCGGAGAATCGCAAGGCGCGGTTCCGGTTCGAGATTCTCGACACGCTGGAGTGCGGGATTCAGCTCACGGGCAGCGAGGTGAAGAGTCTCCGCGACGGCAAGCTGTCGCTCGACGAGGCCTATGCCCGCGTGAAGGAGGGCGAGGTCTGGCTGGTCGGAGCGGACATCGCCGAGTATCCGCAGGCGACGCTCTGGAACCACTTGCCCAAGCGCCCGCGGAAGCTGCTCATGAAGCGCTCCGAGGTGAGCAAGTTCGCCGGCAAGGCCCACGAGAAGGGGCTGACGCTGGTGCCGCTGAAGGTCTATTTCAACGCCCGCGGCCTGGCCAAGGTGCTGCTCGGCTTGGGCAAGGGCAAGAAGCTGCACGACAAGCGCGAGTCGCTGAAAAAGGCCGACAGCCAGCGCGAAATGGACAGCGCGATGCGGCGCAGCACGTGACCTGTCGCGTCGTTGACGCTTTTGCGGAGCGCGGGCTAGACTGACCGGCCAACAAAATCTACGTCACCGAAATCGAATCTGCAGATCATGTCTACGCCTTCGATCGAACAACTCGCCATCAACACCATCCGCACGCTCAGCATGGACGCCGTGCAGAAGGCCAACAGCGGCCATCCGGGCACACCCATGGCCCTGGCGCCGGTCGCGTACGAGCTGTGGCAGCGGCACCTGCGGTACGACCCGTCCGAGCCGCTCTGGCCGGGGCGGGACCGCTTCGTGCTCTCCTGCGGCCACGCCTCGATGCTGCTCTATTCGGTGCTCCACCTGGCGGGCGTGCGGAGGGTCGATCACCACGGCAACCCGCAAGACGGGCTGGCGATTACGGAGGGCGACATCAAGAACTTCCGGCAGCTCGGCAGCCCCTGCGCGGGCCATCCGGAATACGGCGAGGCGGCAGGCATCGAAACGACCACCGGGCCGCTGGGCCAGGGCGTCGGCAACAGCGTGGGCATGGCCCTGGCCGCCAGGTGGCTCGCCGCCCACTACAACCGGCCGGGCTTCGAGCTCTTCGATTTCCGGACCTATGCGCTGTGCAGCGACGGCGACCTGATGGAGGGCATCTCGGGCGAAGCCGCCTCACTCGCGGGCCACCTCAAGCTCGGCAACCTGCTCTGGATCTACGACGACAACAGCATCACGATCGAAGGCGAAACCGAGCTGGCCTTCAGCGAAGATGTTGCCAAGCGGTTCGCCGGCTACGGCTGGAACACGCTCCGCGTCGATGACGCCAACGACCTGGCGGCCATCGGGCGGGCGATCGAGGCGGCGAAGCAAACGACCGACCGGCCGACGATCATTATCCTCAAGAGCATCATCGGCTACGGCGCGCCTAATAAGGCCAACACTCACGCCGCCCACGGCGCTCCGCTCGGGGCCGATGAAGTCAAGCTGACCAAGAAGTTCTACGGCTGGCCCGAGGACGCCCAGTTCCTCGTGCCCGACGAAGTGCGAAAGCACTTTGCCGAGGGCGTCGGCCGACGCGGCCAGGCGGCCCGCGAAGCCTGGGAGCGGAAGCTGGCCGAGTATGCCAAGTCATTTCCCAAGGAGGCCGCCGAGCTGCGGACGATGTGGGCCGGCAAGCTGCCTGAGGGCTGGGACAAGGGCATCCCGACTTTCCCGGCCGATGCAAAAGGCCTCGCCAGCCGCGTCTCGTCGGGCAAGGTGCTCAACGGCCTGGCGAAGCACTACCCGTGGCTGATCGGCGGCTCCGCGGACCTCGCCCCTTCGACGATGACGCTGCTGGAGCACACCGACAGCCTGAGCAGCCATAACTACGGCGGCCGCAACCTCCACTTCGGCATCCGCGAGCACGGCATGGCCGCGGTCTGCAACGGCCTCTCGCTGTGCGGCATCCGCCCCTACGGCGCGACGTTTTTCGTCTTCACCGACTATATGCGGCCGGCGCTGCGGCTGTCGGCCATCATGCGGCGGCCGGTGATCTACGTCCTGACGCACGACTCGATCGGCCTGGGCGAGGACGGCCCGACGCATCAGCCGATCGAGCACCTGTCGGCGTGCCGGGCGATCCCGCAGCTCGACGTGATCCGCCCCGGCGACGCCAATGAAGTGGCCGAATGCTACCGCACAGCGATCCAGCGGATGCACCATCCGGCAGCAATGGTGCTGTCGCGGCAAAACCTCCCTACGCTCGACCGCACGAAGTTCGCGCCGGCTTCGCTCTGTGGCCGCGGGGCGTACGTCCTGGCCGAAGCGCCGGGCGGTAAGCCGCAGGCGATCGTCATGGCCACGGGCAGCGAGCTCGACATCGCCGTCAAGGCCTGGGAGAAGCTCACGGCCGAAGGCATTGCCGTGCGCCTGGTCAGCGTGCCGTGTTTCGAGTGGTTCGACGAGCAGGACGACGCCTACCGCGCCAGCGTATTGCCGCGCGAGATCAAGGCCCGCGTCGCCGTGGAAGCCGGCGTGCGGCAATGCTGGGACCGATTCCTGGGCGAGCACGGCCGCTTCGTCGGCATGAGCACCTTCGGCGGCAGCGCCCCTTACGCCGCGCTCTACAAGCATTTTGGCATCACGCCCGAGCACGTGATCGCCGAAGTGAAAGCGGCACTCGGCAGGGCCTGAGACTACCGGCGGCAAACGTTCGTGTGGTCTTTTCTCGGCGGGATAACTAATCTGGAGCCGAGCCGCGACACTCCATGCGTCCATCTCAACCCCAACGAGCCGTGATCGCCCTCGCCGGGCTTTTTGCCTGGGGCTGCCAACAGCCCGCGAATAAGCCCGCGCCCGTATCGCCTGCCAAAGTTGCCGCAGTCGCGCAGGAGGGGAAGCTCAACACACTGGAGCTGACCGAGGATGCAGAGAAGCGTCTCGGAATCACGCTCGCGACCGTTGTTGAGAGAGAAGTCCACCGCGTGCGGACCTACAGCGGCGAGATTGCCCTGCCGCCGGGCGCGTCGCTGGTCATTAGCGCGCCGGTCGGCGGCAAGCTGCAAGCGCCCGGATCGGCAACCGTGCCGGAGGTTGGAGCGCTCGTCGCCGCCAGCCAGCCGATCTTCGTGCTGACGCCGCTGCTTTCGCCGGAGCGCGACGTACTGACTCCGGCCGAACGGATCGCCCTGGCCCAGGCCAAGAACGCGATCGCCACTTCGCGGATCGACGCCGCCGGCCAGGTCGAGCAAGCCCGTGTGCAGGTCGAAGCGGCCAAAATCGCCCTGGAGCGGGCCGAGCGGCTGTATCGCGAATCGGCCGGCACCGCGCGGGCCGTCGATGACGCCAAGGCCCAGCACGGCATCGCGACGAAAGGACTGGAAGCGGCCCAATCGCGGCTGAAACTACTCGACGAGATCAACCTGGAAGGGGGCGCCGGAGGAGAGCAGACGCCGCTGGTGCTCGAAGCCCCGCAGGGCGGCCTGATTCGCACGCGCTCGGCGGCGCCGGGCGAGGTGGTCGCCGCAGGCGCGCCGCTCTTCGAAGTGATGCGGTTCAATCCGATTTGGGTCCGCGTGCCGGTCTATGCCGGCGAAACCAGCGACTTGGCGCTCGACCAGCCGGCACAAGTCGCGCCGCTCAATGCCGGCGATCACGTTGCGGCGCTGGAGGCCCGACCGATCGCCGCGCCGCCGACGGCAACGCCCCTTTCGGCGACCGTCGATCTGTACTACGAACTGCCCAATCCCGACGCGAAGCTGCGTCCCGGCGAGCGGGTGACGGTCCGCGTCAAGCTGCCCGCCAGCAGCGGTCCGCAGCGGGTCATTCCCTGGTCGGCCGTGATTCACGACATCAGCGGCGGGACTTGGGTCTACGAGCAGACGGCCGAGCGGACCTATGTCCGTCGCCGGGTGCAGGTGCGCTACGTCGTCGAGGAAGAAGGCCAGCAGCTCGCCGTATTGGCCGGCGGCCCGGAACTCGGCGCGAAAGTCGCCACGGCCGCCGTGGTTGAACTCTTTGGCACGGAATTCGGCTTTGCGAAATAGCCGTTGAGTATGACCTGGCTCGTTTCCACCTCGCTGAAGCTGCGCGTCATCGTCCTGGCGCTGGCCTGCCTGCTGGTCGCTTTCGGCATCCGCACGCTGCGGACGACGCCGCTCGACGTGTTCCCGGAGTTCGCCCCGCCGCTCGTGGAAATCCAGACCGAAGCGCCGGGTCTCTCGACCGAAGAGGTCGAGAGCATGGTCACGATGCCGTTGGAAAACGCCTTGAGTGGCACGCCCTGGAAGAAAATCATTCGCAGCAAGTCGGTGCTGGGCCTGTCGTCGGTTGTGCTCATCTTCGAGGACGGCACCGACTTGATCCGTGCCCGCCAGCTCGTGCAGGAGCGCCTGGCGACCGAAGCCAGCCGCCTGCCCGCCGTCGCCCATCCGCCCGTGATCCTCTCGCCCCTCTCCTCGACCAGCCGGGCCCTCAAGATCGGCATCACGTCGAAGACGCTGTCGCAGATGGAGATGACGGAGCTGGCTCGCTGGACGATTCGCCCGCGGCTGATGTCGGTGCCCGGCGTCGCCAACGTCGCGATCTGGGGGCAGCGTGACCGGCAATTTCAAGTGCTCGTCGATCCGCAGCGGCTGCGCACGCACGACGTGCCGCTGGCGACCGTCGAGCGGGCGGCGGCCGACGCGGTCGCGCTCGACGGCGGCGGCTTCGTCGATACGCCGAACCAACGGCTGGCCGTCCGCCAGCAGGTCGGCATCTACGACGCCGAGGACTTGGGCGAGACGATGGTCGCCTTCCGCAGCGGCACTCCCCTGCGGCTGCGGGACGTGGCCGACGTGGTCGAGAGCTTCCCTCCGCCGATTGGCGACGCAGTCATCAACGACGTGCCGGGCCTATTGCTGATCGTGGAAAAACAGCCGTGGGGCAACACGCTGGAGGTGACGCGCGGCGTCGAAGCGGCCTTGACCGCGCTCGCACCCGGACTCAAAGAGCTGGAGATCGACCCCACGATCTTTCGCCCCGCGACCTACATCGAACGCTCGCTCTACAACCTGTCGCACGCGATGGCCGTCGGCTGCATCCTGGTCGTCGTCATTCTAGTCGTGTTCCTGTTCGATTGGCGAACGGCGCTGATCAGCCTGACGGCCATTCCGCTGTCGCTGATCGCCGCCGGCCTGGTGCTGCACTATTGGGGCGGCACGCTCAATACGATGGTCATCGCGGGCCTGGTGATCGCGCTGGGCGAGGTCGTGGACGACGCGATCATCGACGTCGAGAACATCCTGCGGCGGCTGAAGCTGAACGCCGACAGCCCCACCAGGCAAACCCCGTTTCAGGTCGTGTTGGCGGCGTCGCTCGAAGTCCGCAGCGCCGTCGTTTATGCCAGCCTGATCGTGACGCTGGTCTTCGTGCCGGTTCTGTTCCTGGGCGGCCTGGCCGGCTCCTTCTTCCGGCCGCTGGCGATCGCCTACATCCTGGCAATCCTGGCCTCGCTCGTGGTCGCATTGACGGTCACGCCGGCGCTGTCGCTCTTGCTGCTGCCATCGGCCGGTTACGAGCGGGCCGAAGCGCCGCTGGCCCGCTGGCTGAAGGCCATCTATCGCGGCCTGCTCCCGCCGCTCGTCGCGCGGCCCGGGATGTCGCTGATCATCGTGATCGTCTCGCTTGGGCTTTCGGTCTTTGCCTTCTTTCAGCTCGGGCGGGAGCTGCTGCCGAACTTTCAGGAGACCGACTTCCTGATGCACTGGGTCGAGAAGCCGGGCGCCTCGCTCGATTCGATGCAGCGGATCACCACGCAGGCCAGCCGCGAGCTGCGGGCGATCCCGGGCGTGCGGAACTTTGGCTCGCACATCGGCCGGGCGGAAGTCGCCGACGAGGTCGTCGGGCCGAACTTCACCGAGCTGTGGATCAGCGTCGATCCGTCGGTCGATCTGCCAGCGACGGTCGCCAAGGTGCAGGCCGCCGTCGATGGCTATCCGGGCCTGTATCGCGACTTACTCACGTATTTGAAGGAGCGGATCAAGGAAGTGCTCTCCGGAGCGGGGGCGTCAATCGTCGTGCGGGTTTACGGCCCCGACCTCGCTGTGTTGCGGGCCAAGGGCGAGGAGATCAAGCACGTCATGGAAGGAGTCGCCGGCGTGACCAATCTCAAGGTCGAGGCCCAGGTGCTCGTGCCGCAAGTGCAGGTTGTGCTGCGGCCCGACGCCGCGTCGCGGCTGGGCCTGTCGCCGGGACAGGTGCGGCATGCGGTGGCGACGCTGGTCAAAGGGACGAAGGTCGGCGAGGTCTACCAGGACCAGAAGACGTTCGACGTCGTCGTACGGGGCACGCCTGAAGTCCGCACCGACCTGGCGGCTCTCCGCGAGCTGGTCCTCGACTTGCCGCTGGGCGGGCAAGCCCCGCTCAAGGACGTCGCCGACGTTTTTATCGAGCCGGCCCCCAACGAGATCAAGCGCGAGGCGGCTTCGCGCCGGCTTGACATCACCTGCAACGTCAAGGACCGCGACCTGGGCTCCGTCGCCCGCGAAATCGAGCAGCAAGTCAGCGCGCTGCCGTTCGACCGCGAGTATCACCCGGAATTCCTGGGCGAATACGCCGCGCTCCGCGAATCGACCATCCGCCTGTTCGTGCTCTTCCTGCTGGCGGCCGTGGGAATTCTGCTGCTCTTGCATATGGACTTTCAGTCCTGGCGGCTGACGTTCCTCGTAGCCTTCACGATCCCGTTCGCCCTGGTCGGCGGCGTGCTGGGGACGATCCTGCAAGGCGGCATCCTCTCGCTCGGCTCGCTCGTCGGCTTCGTCACCGTGCTCGGCATCGCCGCCCGCAACGGCATCATGCTCGTCAGCCACTACCGGCACCTGGAGGAAGTCGAGGGCGAGCCCTTCGGCGTGGGCCTCGTCCTCCGCGGCGCGGAAGAGCGGCTGACGCCGATCCTGATGACCGCGCTGGCCACCGGGCTGGCTCTCGTGCCGCTGGTCGTCAGCGGCAACAAGCCGGGGCACGAGATCGAGTACCCGATGGCCGTGGTCATTCTCGGCGGACTGACGACCTCGACGCTGCTGAACCTGTTCCTGCTGCCGCCGATTTACGCCCTGTTCGGACGCGTCCAGCGGACCGCGGAATAGGCCGCTAGCGGCTGCAATTCGCCGCGCGCGCCTTATCCCTCTGCTTTACGGCGTCCGAAGGAATCTTCGTCAGACTCTGCGCGCACGGCAGGGTCGCCGTCGCGATAGCTGCTAGCGATGCTTGCATCTTGGACCAAACTCCTGACGATCTCGATCGCGGCCGCGCTCGTCGGCTGCAAGAGCGGTACTCCGCCTCCGGAAGTGCCGCCTTGGCTGGCAATGCAGCCTCTGGCCGCGCCAACACCCGCTGCCGCACTCCTGACGCCGCAATTCGGGCTCGTGCGTCTTCCGCCGGTCGATCCCGAGCCTCCGCCGGAGATCGCGACCGCAAGCTGGAATGCGCCCGTCCAGGGTTCGGAGGTTGTGTTTCACTCGGCGACTATCACGGAGCAGCCGC
>DASRJB010000683.1:0-2046 GCA_035649715.1 Pirellulaceae bacterium | reverse complement strand
TGCGCTACAGCCTTCGGACTCTGATGCTCGTCCTGGCGGTTGGGCCGCTGGTGCTGCGGGAGTGTCGTCTTATGCGAACGCGTTGAGTCGCGCGGACCACGACCTTCTCGCAGCGTGGATTGTTTGTTGTTCAATCGTAGCGGTCTGCCTCGGATTCTGGATCATCTCGGGCATCGCGACGCAACGACATTACTGAGGTTGTCCATGTTCCGATTCACGATCCGCGACGTGCTGTGGCTGACGGTGGTGGTGGCGCTGGCGGTGGGCTGGTGGGTGGAGAGGCAGGCGGCACGCAAGACGGCGGCAAAGAACGAGGAGTTGCTCGCGCGCGTTGCTCATTTGACGGAGCGCGCTGAGAATGCTGAACACTGGGTCAATAAGTGGCGGCCAATTGTCTCAGGTTCGTCGGGCTTATTGTCGGAGAGCGGCAAGCCCAATAAACCGTGACCGGTTGCTTATTGATGCGCTACAAACTCCGCACGCTGCTGATCCTGCTGGCGATCATGCCGCCGCTGCTGTGGATCGGCTGGACGAAGTACGCGGCGTGGAAGGCGGAGCAAGGGAATCAGCGCGTGGTGCTCCTGATTGACGTGGTGGAAACGATAAGCGTCAACGATCTGGGTGCGCCTGACGCGCGAATCATCGTCCAGCCACTGCCGGCAGACGCGCCGCCGGCCATCGTTCCGGAGGAGCCGGAGTCGCGGTAGGGAAACTCCGCCGCTGACACGACGTTTACACAGAAAGCCGGAGGAGCACTGGCGAAACGCCAGTGCCACCCGGATCGATCGGCTAATTCGGATACACGAACTCGTTGAGATTGAGGAGCACGCGGCAGGCCTGGACGAGGGCGGCGTGCTGGTCGGTGACACTGGCTTCGCGCTGGAGGAACGCCGTCATCGCGGCCGACTCCTCGGCCGTCGGCGGACGGGCGAGGGCGGCGCGATAGGCGAGGTCGATCTGCCGCTGGGGATCTTCGCCGGCTTCGCGCTCCAAGCGCTGGGCGAAGACTTCCGCCTGCCGGCTGGTGAAGTCGCCGTTGAAGAGCGTCAGGGCCTGGGGGGCGATGCTGGTGATCGCCCGCCGGTCGGTGCTGCTGGTCGTGTCGCAGAAGTCGAGCGTCTCGAGCATCGGCACGAGCAGCGTTCGCTTGACGAAGGCATACACCGTGCGGCGGTTGATGTCGGGCTCGCCCGCCGCCTTCCACGCCCCCTGCTTGTCGGTGTGGGCCTCGATCGCCGCCGCGGGAATCGGCAGCTTGACCGCCGGGCCATACATCCGCCGATCCAGGTTCCCCGCCGCGGCCAGCATCGAATCGCGAATCGCCTCGACGTCCAGCCGGCGGTAGGGGAAGTGCCAGAGGAGGCGGTTTTCGGGGTCGGCCATAGTAGTCATCTCGCTCCGCGAGATGCCGGCCTCACGCGGAGCGTGAGGACTACTATTGGCCTGCCGGTACGTTTCGCTCGTGACGATCAGCCGGTGCAGCTTTTTCAGTGACCAATTGGCGTCGTGCGTGAACCAGTGGGCCAGCCAGTCGAGCAGCTCCGGGTGCGTCGGCCGGGCTCCCATCTGGCCGAAGTCGCTGGGCGTGGCGACCAGCCCCGTGCCAAAATGGTGCTGCCAGACGCGGTTGACGATGACCCGCGCCGTCAGCGGGTTGGCGTCGCTGGCGTTCCAGCGGGCCAGCGTCAGCCGACGGAGCGTGGATTTCGCGGTGGGAAGCGGAAACTGCGGCTGAGCCGGAACGCCGCGGAGGGCGTTCCCTACAAGCACCGCGGGAACTCGCGGCTGCATCAGCGGGCCGGGATTGCTGGCGCGGCCGGAGAGCAGCAGATACGTGGGCGGAGCTTCGGCGCTGTCTTCGAAGCAGCGGTAAGCGCCGGGCCTGTCCGGCGTCTGGGCCCGCAATTCCTGCTGCCGCTCGCGGATCGCTGCCTGCTGCTCTTTGGCATCGGCAGGTTTTTTGGTGATGATTTCCAGGACCTTGGCGTCGAGCTTGCCCAGCTCTTCGTTGCGGGCATTGAGCGCGGCGACCTGCTCGGGCGTGCC
>DASRJB010000682.1:0-3904 GCA_035649715.1 Pirellulaceae bacterium | reverse complement strand
AGTCCCGCCACGTTCACCGACCCGCCGCTGGTGGGCAAAGCCGCCGCCGCCGCGGTCGTGCTGCCGAAATCGTCGGCCGCGAAGCCGAATCCGTTGGCCGAGCCGGCCAGCACGGACATGTCGTCCTGGATCGACGCCGCGCCGGCCGTGGTCGGCCCGCGGTGCCAGGTCGTGCGGTCGGCGTAATACCCGACGCCCATGATTGGCGCCCAAGTGCCGTTGCCCGAGTTGTATTCCGAGCTCAGCGACCCGCCGCTCCAGCTGGCCTGGTGTGAAAGGCCGAACAGGTGCCCGGCTTCGTGGGTCGCCGCCTCGGCCACGAACCGCGGGTTGCCGTTCCCCAGGGCGTCTTCGAACACGTAGCCGACGTTCGAGGCCCCGTTCGCAAAGCCGCCGACATAGGCCACGCCGCCGGCCGAGCTGCCGAACCAGTCGGAGAAATTCCCGCCGATGACGATCTTCGCCGCCACGCGGTCGGCGAGCAGCGGCGGGGCCACGGTCGTCACGTTGACGTTGAATGGGGCGTAGTCTTCCGCCACGCGGGCCCAAATCTCGCGGATCGCCGCCAGCTCCGCCGCGCTATAGCTGCTGTAGTTGCCGTCCGTATCAAAGGCCGGCGTGACCGCATTCGTCTCCGAGCCCCACCGCGACTCCACGTTGCCGTTGAAATCCAGAAACAGCGTAGCCTTCGCCCCCGGCCGGCTGCTGAGCTGCGGCACGCTCAGGGGAGTGCTGCTTAGCGAAAAAGTGGCTGCTGCGGCCGTCGTGGCGGTCGCAGCCTCCGGTGCAATCGCCGCCAGGCCATTGCCAGTGCAGATCGGGCAGCCGCAGGCCCCGCCATGCGTCAGCAGCTCCGCAAACGGGTCGCTGAAATCAGCTGCCAGCAGGCAGCGGGCCTCCAGCGGCTCGAGGCCGAGTCTTCGTCCGGTGTGTGGTGCACTGCCTCTTGACGCACTGCCCCAACCCCGAACGAATCCAGCCATGCCGCACTCCTTGCAGCAAGTGGAACTAGCACCCGACAGACGCGCAGCATCCAGCCGCGCTCGAACCAAGCGGGCCACTGTAGGAACCTATCGGCCCGTCACCAACGGCAATCCTGCTCGATTTCCGCGGCAGCAACCGCCGCTGGCGAGCGGGCTGCTACGCCTGCGGTGAGGCATGTTTCGCGGCTGATGGATGGCCCGAGCAAGCCTGCTCGATTGGGCCTCCTTCTTTGGGCTGCTTGCCACACGTGTACACATAGCTAAAATACTGTGAACTTTCGTGCCGGCGGCGAGTATCCGGCGAAACGAGCATACTGCCACCTTAACCTGCATAAAATGCATACGATGCATGCCGCAGGATAGTCGTAAGCCCGTATCGCATAAGCAGTTAAAGTCGAATCCCTCGCGGAACAACAATTCTGATTCATGCATATTGCATCTCCAACTCTCGGCCAGCCATCGCTGGTTCCCCAAGTACCGCCAGCGCGCATAATGCGCATAATCGCCGGCGCTGGATTTCGCACGCAAGTTGTTTCAACACAAGCATTTGCGATCAGAATTGCGTCTCAGGAAAAATCGTGCGGTATGCGCGCATGTTGCTCGCGGGAGCCTGTCGCCGGCATTTGGAATGGCGTTTGCCATTTCCCCTCTCCAGGGCCAGGCACCGCCAAAAATGCGGTCGCCTGCGCCGACTCCTGACCCCTGGCTCCTGACCCCTGGCTCGCTATGGCTTTCCGCTTCGACAAATTGACCGTCAAATCGCAAGAGGCGGTGCAGCGCGCCCAGAGCCTGGCGGCCGATAAGGGCCAGGCCGAGATGGAGCCGCTGCACCTGCTGGCGGCGATGCTGGAGGATGCCGAAGGCGTCGCCCGCCCGGTCCTGGAGAAGGTCGGCGTCAACGTGCAGCAAATGTTGCGGCAGGTGCGGGCGGAACTCGACCGCCGGCCGCAAGTCAGCGGCGGGACGCAGCCGAATCCCAACCGCCAGCTGATGGCTGTCCTGGAAGGGGCGCTCCAGGAAGCATCGGCGATGAAGGACGAATTCGTCTCGGTCGAGCACTTGCTGCTGGCCCTGACGAAGGTCGATTCGCCCGCCAAGAGCCTGCTGCAAGTCAACGGCGTCCGCGAGAAGGACGTTCTCGAAGCGCTGAAATCGGTCCGCGGCTCGGCCCGCGTCACCGACCAGAACCCGGAAGGCAAGTATCAAGCCCTGAAAAAATATGGCATCGACCTGGTCGAGAAAGCGACCGCCGGCAAACTCGATCCGGTGATCGGTCGCGACCAGGAAATCCGCCGCGTGATCCAGGTCCTCTCGCGGCGGACGAAGAACAACCCCGTGCTGATCGGCGAGCCGGGAGTCGGCAAAACGGCCATCGTCGAGGGGCTGGCCCAGCGGATCGTGCAGGGCGACGTGCCGCAGAGCCTGAAGAACCGCCGCGTCATCGCCCTCGACATGGGCCTGCTCGTGGCCGGCGCGCAATACCGCGGACAATTCGAAGAGCGGCTGAAGGCCGTCATCCGTGAAGTCCAGGAGTCCAACGGGCAGGTGATCCTGTTCATCGACGAGATGCACACCGTGGTCGGCGCGGGGAAGGCTGAAGGGGCGGCCGACGCGGCGCAGCTCCTCAAGCCGGCCCTGGCCCGCGGCGAATTGCGGTGCATCGGCGCGACGACGCTCGACGAATACCGCCAGCACGTCGAGAAGGACGCGGCTTTGGAGCGGCGGTTCCAGCCGGTCTACGTCGGCGAGCCGAACGTCGAGGACACGATCAGCATCCTCCGCGGCCTGAAGCCCCGCTACGAGGCCCACCACGGCGTGAAGATCAAGGACAGCGCCCTGGTCGCTGCCGCCCGGCTCTCGCACCGCTACATCACCGACCGCTTCCTGCCCGACAAGGCGATCGACCTGGTCGATGAGGCCGCCAGCAAGCTGGCAATGGAACTCGAAAGCGTGCCGACCGAGATCGACGAGGTGCAGCGGCGGCTGCGGCAGCTGGAACTGGCCTCGCGGCAACTGGCCGAGGAGACCGAAGAATCGGCCGTGGAGCGGCGCGAAGAGATCGAAGCGGAAATCGTCGCCACCAAGCGGAAGCTGGCCAGCCTCCGCGAGCAGTGGGAGGCCGAGAAGCTCGGAGTCGGCGACGTGCAGAAGCTCCGCAAGGACCTCGACCGCGCGACGCTGGAATACGGCCAGCTCGAAGCCCAGATCAAGGAGAAGCAGTCCGCCGGCATTCCGCCGAGCGAAGAGGACTATCAGAAGCTGCTCAAGCTCTACAACCAGCGGCAGACGCTGGAGAAGCAGATCGAGGCCTCCGACGAGACGGCCGAGCAGAAGCCCGCCGATCGCCGCCTCTTGCGCCGCGAGGTGACCGAGGACGAAATCGCCGAGGTCGTCGCCGCCTGGACCGGCATCCCCGTCAGCCGCATGCTCGAAACCGAGAAGGCCAAGTTGCTGGTGATGGAGGAGCGGCTGCACCAGCGGGTGGTCGGGCAGGACGAGGCGGTGTCGGCGGTCAGCGCCGCGGTCCGCCGCAGCCGGGCCGGCCTGCAGGACCAGCATCGGCCAATCGGCTCGTTCCTGTTTTTGGGTCCGACGGGCGTGGGCAAGACCGAGCTCTGCAAGGCCCTGGCCGAGGTGATGTTCGACTCCGACCAGGCCGTGGTCCGCATCGACATGAGCGAGTTCGGCGAGAAGCACAACGTCAGCCGCCTGATCGGCGCTCCGCCGGGCTATATCGGCTACGAAGAGGGCGGGCGCTTGACCGAGGCGGTTCGCCGCCGGCCGTACAGCGTGGTCCTGCTCGACGAAATCGAAAAGGCCCACCGGGACGTATTCAACGTGCTGTTGCAGGTGCTCGACGACGGCCGGCTGACCGACGGTCAGGGCCGCACCGTCGATTTCACGAACACGATCATCGTGAT
>DASRJB010000681.1:0-3754 GCA_035649715.1 Pirellulaceae bacterium | reverse complement strand
GACCGCAGCCGGTGGCGGTTGAGGCATGACCGGCAATCGCCTGGCATTCATCGATTGGCTCAAGTGCCTGGGCATGGTGCTGATCGTGCTGGGACACACCGGGGCGCAAAACTATGTCGATCCGACGCCGCCATTCAACTTCAAGCAGCTGGGCGTCGCGTTCTTTGTCTTCGTCATGGGCTTCTCGCTGGCTCGCGAGCGGCGGCCAACGCCGCTGGTGCTCTACCACCGGCTGTTCGAGATCTGGCTGTTGGGCTGGCTGGGTGCGCTCGTGCTGAGCGCGATCAGCTGGCTGACGATTCGCGACCTGAACGAAAGCAACTACCTGCCGCTGGCGCTCGGCGCAAACGTGCTCTTCAATCACTTTCCGGCCAATCCGACGACGTGGTACATCGGGACGTACTTTCATTTGCTGCTGCTTTGGGCCTGCGTGCTGCGGCCGATCCGCGTGCGATGGTGGATGGTCGCCGCCAGCGCCGTGGCGGAAATCCTGATCCGCGCAGCGCTAATGCATGCGGCCGGCGGGTTCGTGGCGTACATGCTGCTGACGAATTGGACGACGCTCCTGCTATTGGGAATGTGGATCGGCCAGCAAACGGATGTTCGGCCCAGCGCTGCAGCCGGCGCGATCGCCGCGGCGGCCCTCGCAGTGCTGGCGATCGCCTGGCCGCTGACCGTCACACGAATCGGCCTGACAGACGGCTTTCCGTTTGCCCGGCTGAACCTGCCGACGCCCGCACTCTCGCTGCTGGCGACTTCGGCCGCCGTTACGGGCCTGTATCTCGCCTGCACTCTGCTCGCGCATCGCATGGCGCTGCAGCTGCCTGAGTCAAGCGTCGTCCGCTTCTTCGCCGACAACACGCTGATCGTTTTCATTGCCCACATGCCGTTGATCTATGCCGTGACGCCTGGCCTGTACCCACTCGTGCCCGCGGGGCCGTTGGGCCTCGTGCGGATGCTCACCAACCTGGCGCTGTTCTTCGTTCTCCCGGCGCTCTGCTCCGCTCTGATTCGCCGGCTCGTGCAGCCGAAGCTGCTGCGCGACTGGCTGCTGAACCGTCTGACAGCAGCCTGGTGCGGCGCTGCAGTCTCCAAGTCGGCGGCGTGACAATGCAAACCGCGATTACCGCGTCCGCCGCCGTTCGCGTCCACGGCCTCGGCGATCTCGACTCCGGTGGAAACGAAGCCGCCAGCTCGCCAGCCGTCGCCGCGGCGCTGGCCGACGCCAAGCGCTGGCTCCGCGTTCTGCACTCGGCGCTGGGACATAGCCCCTATCTGCTCTGCGCCGAAGAGGGGCAGCAGAACACAGGCGTGCTGCCGCTGGCCGTAGTTCAAAGCGCGCTTTTCGGCCGGTTCCTGGTCAGCCTGCCCTATGTCAACTCGGCGGGAATTGTGGCCGACAGCGCCGCAGCCGCCGGCCGGCTGCTGGACCGGGCTGTCCAGCTCGCCGACGAGCTCAACGTGCGCTACCTGGAGCTGCGGAATGAGCAGCAATCGACGCACGCTTCGCTTGAGCACAAGAACGACTCCAAGGTCCTGATGCGCCTGCCGCTGCCGGCGACGCCGGAAAAACTGCTGGCCAGCTTCAAATCGAAGCTGCGCAGCCAGATTCGCAGCGGCGAAAAGCACAACTTCGACGTACGTTTCGGCGGCCGCGAGCTGCTGGCCGATTTCTACGCCGTCTTCAGCCGCAACATGCGCGACCTGGGCACGCCGGTCTATTCGCGGCGATTGTTCGAGGCGATTCTCGAACTCTTCGCCGAGCAAGCCGAGCTGTGTGTCTTGCGGCTGGCGGAGCGGCCCGTCGCCGCAGCGCTCTTACTGCACCATGCAGAGACGACGGAAGTCCCCAGCGCCAGCTCGCTGCGGGCGTACAACTCGACTAATGCGAACATGGTCATGTACTGGCACCTGCTGAAGCGCGCCGTGGAGCGCGGCCAGGCCGTGTTCGACTTCGGCCGCAGCACGGTCGATAGCGGCACCTACCGCTTCAAAGAGCAGTGGGGTGCCGAGCCGAGCCCGTCGGTCTGGCAGTATTACCTGCGCCGCGGGTCGATCGGCGACCTGCGGCCCGACAACGCCAGGTTCAGCCTGGCGATCCGAGCCTGGCAACGGCTGCCCGTCTGGCTCACGCGGCTCATCGGCCCGCCGATCGTTCGCGGAATTCCGTAGCCCGCGGTGAACTCTTCTGTCTCGCGCTCGCATTTTTTCGCTAAAGCTGCCGAAAGAAGTCGTCCAATCGTCCCTTCACGCGCTCGGTATCAGCCTGTTTCAATTGGCGAATCGCCTGAACGAATGCTGGAGCCAAGCCGCCCAACACAACGCCGTGGCGAGTTGACGCCAATTGATAGACCCGAAGCGAGCTTCTGACGAACCAAACGAAGACCGCAAAGTTGATCGCGACAATGAGTGCCGCTACGCAGGCCGTGGCGAATGACCACCACTGAACTAGCAGCGGCGAAAAAAAGAGCAGGGCCACCACGGGCCAGAAGAACAGAAACATGGCCGAGTAGGGCCACCAGCGCCGATAGCTTCGATGAGCCAGACATAGCGGCAGCGCTACCTCTCGTGCATCTTCCTCCATTTCGGCTTGCCGGTTTCGGAAAATCCGGATCACCTCATCCCACCGCTTCAAGATTACCAGGCCCTGCACTGTCGCCGACGCCGAGCCGCAAAGCGCACACACGGGCGCCGGCTGCTGGTGGTAGGGCACCAGCACGGCGTTGTCGGCGTTTTCCCATCGCGCGGCGGGGCCGGTAATCTCCGCTGCCTCAGCTGGCGGTTGGTACGGATTGATCTCTGGTTCCACGCTGCACACTCCGCGCAAGGCAATTCTGCACCGCAACGATTCAGCCGCTGCGGAGTATGCTCTTGCCTTGTTCCAATTGTCAAGAAACGACCATGCCTACGTCATTCAAACGTAGGCAATGCTGACAGCCTGGTCGTCAACGGCTAGTCGAGGAAGCCGACCAGCTCCTGGCTGCGGCTGGGTTGCTGGAGCTTGCGGACGGCTTTGGCCTCGATCTGGCGAATCCGCTCGCGGGTGACCTTGAAGATGTGGCCGACTTCTTCCAGCGTGTAGCTGTAGCCGTCGCCCAGGCCGTACCGCAGCTTGATGATCTCCCGCTCGCGGTAGCTTAGGGTCTTGAGCACCTTGTTGATGCGGTTCCGCAGCATCTCTTGCGATGCGCCGGTGGCCGGGCTCTCGGCGGTGCCGTCGGGAAGGAGGTCGCCGAAGTGGCTGTCCTCGCTGTTGCCGACGGGCCGATCGAGACTGATCGGATAGCGGCTCATCGCCAGAACGCGGCGGGCTTCATCGACAGTGGTGCGAGCCTTGCGGGCGGTTTCTTCCAGCGTCGGCTCGCGGCCCAGCTCCTGCAAAAGTTGCCGCGAGACGTTTCGCACGCGGCTCATCGTCTCGACCATGTGGACCGGAATGCGAATCGTACGGCTCTGATCGGCGACGGCCCGCGTGATCGCCTGGCGAATCCACCAGGTGGCGTAGGTGCAGAACTTGAACCCGCGGCGATACTCGAACTTGTCGACCGCCCGCATCAGACCGGCGTTGCCTTCCTGGATGAGGTCGAGGAACGACAGGCCGCGGTTGCGGTACTTCTTGGCGATCGACACGACCAGCCGCAGGTTGCCCTCGCTCAGGCCGCGCTTGGCCCGCTGGTACTTCGAGTAAACTTCCTTGAGGAAGTTCACGCGGTTCCGCAGGCTGGTCGGCGTCTCCTGGGTGACCCGCAGGATG
>DASRJB010000680.1:0-2341 GCA_035649715.1 Pirellulaceae bacterium | reverse complement strand
TACACGCTTAGCGCACTTTTGGCCGCCGATTACGACGCGGCGATTGCCTTGTGGAACTCCTGCGAGGGCGTGCGGGCGAATGAGACGCGGGAGGAGTTTGCGCGGATCCTGGAGCGGAATCCGGGGCTGTCCGGCGCAATTCGCTGCGGCGGCGAGCTGGCCGCGGCCGTGCTCTGCTGTCACGATGGGCGGCGCGGATATCTCTATCACTTGGGCGTCGCGCAGGAGCATCGGCAACACGGGTTGGGCCGGGCGCTGGTCGAGCATTCGCTCGCGCAGCTCCGCGCGGCCGGCATCCGCCGCTGCACGATCTTCTTGATCACCAGCAACGCCGGCGGCGAGGCCTTCTGGAAGCGCATCGGCTGGCGCGACCGCGATGATCTCAAGGTGCTGGCCTACGATCTGTAGCGACTCGATCACGCCAGCAGCTCGCGGATCACCTGGCCGCCGATCTGGCTGAGCTGCTTGAAGCGGCCCTCGTGAAAGTAGGTCAGCTTGTTGTCTGAGAGGCCGAGCAAGTGCAGCAGCGTCACGTGCAGGTCGCGGACATGGTGCACGCACAGGGCGGCCTGGTCCCCCAGCTCGTCGGTCGCGCCTACGCGGCAGCCGGCTTTGACGCCGCCGCCGGCCAGCAGGATGTTCATCGCCTTAGCGTTGTGGTCGCGGCCGACTACCTGCCCGCCGCCGCGGACGCCGTTGTCGGGCGAGCGGCCGAACTCGCCGCCCCAAACGACGAGCGTGCTCTCGAGCAGGCCCAGCCGCTTGAGGTCTTGCACGAGCGCCGCGACGGGCTTGTCGATCGCCTTGATCCGTTGCGTGTGGGCTCGCTCGATGTAGTCGTGTGAGTCCCAGCCGCCCTCGAAGAGCTGCACGAATCGCACGCCCGCTTGCACCAGCTTGCGGGCCAAGAGGCAGCGGCGGCCAAAGCTGTCGGTCGCCGGCTGCCCGATGCCGTACAAATCGAGCGTCGCCTGCGGTTCCTTCGAGAGATCGATGACGTCCGGCACTTCCGCCTGCATGCGGAAGGCCAGCTCGTAGGCTTCCATTCGCGCCGCGGCCTCGGCGTGCTCTGGATGCCGGGCCAGATCGGCGCGGTTCAGCTCCGCCAGGAGGTCGAGGTTCGCCCGCTGGGCCGCGGGCGTCTGGCCGTAAGCAGGCACGAGGTCGAGAATTGGCGAGCCGGACGGCCGCAGCGGCGTGCCCTGGTAATAAGCGGGCAGAAAACCATTCGACCAGTTGGCTGCGCCGCCTTGCGGAAAAGCTCCTTCGGGCAACACGACGAACGCTGGAAGGTTCTGGCTCGGCGAACCCAGCCCGTAGCAGGTCCAAGCGCCCAGCGCGGGATCGCCGCCAAAGCGGTTGCCCGTGTTCATCTGGTAGCAGGCCGTCGGATGATCAACCGAATCGACTTGCAGCCCGTGATAGACGCACAGCTCGTCGGCGACCGCCGGCAGACGCTCGAACGGCTGGCTCATCCAAAGTCCGGCCTGCCCACCTGCCGCGATGAAAACGGACTGGCGATGTAGTATCGCTTGCCGCTGCCCATGTTCGACGCGAACTTGTCGTTCCGCGTGAATTCCTGCATATGCAGCTCGGCCAGCTTCGGCTTGGGATCGAACGTGTCGATGTGGCTCGGCCCGCCCTCCATGAACAGGCAGATGCAGGCCTTGGCCTTGGCGGCATGATGAGGCGGTTTGGGCGACAGAGGACCGGCCGGACGATCTTCGGCTTGCAAGAGCGAACTAAGCGCCGCTGAGCCGAGCGACAATCCCAGGCTATACAGTAGATCGCGGCGCGTACCGAGTACTGAGTACGGAGTACTTGGTACTTGATCCTCGGTCCGTCGTCCTTCGCACTCCATACTCGATTCCTAGCGCAGATACAAAAACTCGTTCGAATTCAAAAGCACAAGGCAAATATCCGCCAGCGCCCGCGTGGCCGGCTCGACTTGCCAGGGCATGAGGTCGCGCTGGTAGTCTTTGAGGACCGACAGGTCTTCGTCCCAATAGACCATCTCGCCCGTTAGCTCCTCGACCATGCCGCGGCGGATCTTCGTCGGCAGTTCGGACGGTGTGGGCGGATGGGCCTCGTGGTGCGCGGTCATCCTGGTCAGATGGGTCAGGCACCTTTCGCTCTCGGCGGCGGTCGGCTCGCGGCCGTAGACCGTGCGAAACGCGGCGGTGATTCGCTCTGCGCCCGAGGAATGCTCCTTCGTCAGGCGGGCCGCCATCGCTAACGCCCGGTTGGCGGCGAATTCGCCGTTGAACAGGGCAAAGACCTGTGGCGTGACGGTCGTCTCGTCGCGGCGTTCGCAGCTCGTCTCGCTCAACGGCCGGTTGAG
>DASRJB010000679.1:0-5797 GCA_035649715.1 Pirellulaceae bacterium | reverse complement strand
CCGAATCTGGACCGCATGGCGGCGGAGGGAGCGCGGTTCACCTGCGGCTATTGCTCGCAGCCGATCTGCTCGCCGTCGCGCGCCGGGCTGATGACGGGGCGGTTCCCGGCCCGGCTGCACATCACAACGTTCCTGCCGGGCCGGCCCGACGCGAAGTCGCAGATGGTGCTGCATCCCAAGATCGAGATGCAGCTGCCGCTCGCCGAAAAGACGATCGCCGAGTATTTGAAGGAAGCTGGCTACGCCACGGGCTGCGTAGGCAAGTGGCACTTGGGCGGCATGGGTTTTGGGCCAAAAGAGCAGGGCTTTGATTTCGCCTTTGCCGGGCGGGCGAACACGGAACCGTCGGCGACCGAAGGCGGCAAGGGGGAATACGAGCACACGGCGCAGGCGCTGAAGTTCATCGACGAGCACAAGGAGCAGCCGTTTTTCCTCTACGTGCCCTACAACACGCCGCACATTCCGCTGGCGGCCCAAGAGAAGCTGATCGCCAAGCACAAGGATGCGTTCTATCCGACCTACGCGGCCATGATGGAGACGATGGACGACTGCGTCGGGCTGATCCTGAAGAAGCTCAAGGACCTGGGCCTCGACGAGAAGACGCTGGTCATTTTCACGTCCGACAACGGCGGGCTCTCGGTGCTGGAGTTCGCCGGCGGGCCCTCGACGCACAACACGCCCTACCGCGGCGGCAAGGGCTATCTCTATGAAGGCGGCCTCCGCGAGCCGACGATCGTCCGCTGGCCAGGCCAGATCAGGCCCGCCGTGATCGACGCGCCGATCATCAACCTCGACCTTCTGCCCACGCTGTTGTCGTTGGCCGGCGTAACGATCCCGACCAACCTCGACGGCCAGAACATCGCGCCGCTGCTCCTGGGAACCGAAGAGAACAAGGAGCTCCGGTCGCGGACGTTCTACTGGCACTTCCCGCACTACAACAACCAGGGCGGCCGCCCCGCCGGCGCACTCCGCGACGGCGATTTGAAGCTGGTGACCTACTACGACACTGGCGAGACGCAGCTCTTCAATCTCAAAGACGACCCCGGCGAAACGAAGGACCTCGCCCCCCAGCAGTCGCCACTCGCCAAGGGACTCAAGGCCACACACGACGCCTGGCTCGACCTGATCGGTGCGCAGCGGAATGTGCCCAACCCCGAATTCGATCCGGCGCTGTTCAAAAAGCTCTACCAGGACTTCGATCCCTCCCGGCCGATCCTGCGGAAGACCACCGTGGAAATGGAGCAGGACATGAAAACCTGGCGGCAGCTCATGAACGAAGTCGTCGCCGGCGCGCGGGGGAAAAACAAGAAGAAGTAATCTCTGGCGGGGCAGCGTCGCTCGATTTAACGCCAAGGGGCGAAGGCGGCAAGACGCAAAGCAGATAGAGAGATCAACTAGGAATTGCTGACGTATCTCCGCCAAACGGACAAACGACTGGGCCTGGTCATCAACTTTGGCGAGATTCTCGTCAAAGATGGAATTCACCGCGTCGTCAACAAACTCTGAACCGCAAGGTACACTTTCCCACGCCTCCTAGTGCTGCTTTGCGTCTTTGCCCCTTTTGCGCCTTGGCGTTAAACAGGACGAGCCCCGCACCACAGGCCGCGCGTTTTTTTCGCGACTGCTCCCCAGACTTGACATGCAAGTTGGCATTCCCAAAGAGACCTATCCGGGCGAGCGGCGCGTGGCGCTTGTCCCGGCGGATGTGGCCAAGCTGGCGAAAAACGGAATCGGCGTGATCCTGGAGCCGGGGGCCGGAGCGGCGGCCGGGTTTCCCGACGCGGCTTATGAAGAGAAAGGCGCGAAGCTGGCCTTCTCGCGCGAGGGAGCTTTTTCGGGCGAGATCGTGGCCCAGGTGCGGGCCGGCGGGGCGAACGCGGCCGGCGGCCAGGCGGATTTGCAGTGGCTGAGGCCCGGCAAGATCGTCGTCGCCGGCGTCGATCCGCTGGGAGCGCCGCAGGAAGTCGCCGAAATCGCCAAGACCGGCGCGACGCTGTTCGCGCTGGAGCTGATGCCACGGACGACGCGGGCCCAGGCGATGGACATCCTCTCGTCGATGGCCAACCTGGCGGGATACCGCGCGGTGCTGCTGGCGGCGGCCGAGCTGCCGAAGATCTTCCCGCTGATGATGACCGCCGCGGGAACGCTCTCGGCGTCGAAGGTGTTTGTGATCGGAGTCGGCGTCGCGGGGCTCTCGGCCATCGCCACGGCCAAGCGCCTGGGTGCGGTGGTGCGGGCCTACGACGTCCGTCCGGCGTGCCGCGAGCAGGTCGAAAGTCTCGGAGCCAAGTTCATCGAGCTGCCGCTCGACACGAAGCAGGCCGAAGCAGCCGGCGGTTATGCCAAGGCCCAGGACGAGGCCTTCTATCAGCGGCAGCGCGAGCTCTTGGCAAACATCGTCGCCGATAGCGATGCCGTGATCACCACCGCCGCGATTCAGGGCAAACCTTCGCCGCTCTTGGTCACCGCCGAAGCCGTGCAGCGGATGCAGCCGGGATCGGTGGTTGTCGATCTGGCGGCCGAACGAGGCGGCAACTGCGCCCTGACGAAGGCCGACGAGCGGGTGAGCCAGTTCGGCGTGACGATTCTCGGGCCGACGAACCTGCCCAGCGACTTGGCCTATCATGCCAGCCAGATGTTCTCGGGCAACGTGACGGCGTTTCTGCTGAACCTGGTCAGAAAGGGGCAGGTCGTGCTCAACTGCGACGACGAGATCATCCGCGAGACGCTCGCCGCCCACGAGGGCCAGGTCGCCCATCCGCGGCTGCGGGACCTGCTCGGCCTGCCGAAGCTGCCGCAGGAGACGCTGGAGACCTAGGCCAGGGGGACAGGAGACAGTTAGTGACGAGGAAGATTGGCCGAATTTGTCGTGGTTTGATTCGTACTTGGTACTCCGTACTCCGTACTCAGTACTCGGATGTAGGGTGGGTCGAGGCCGCTGCGGCCGAAGACCCACGCGGAGGGTGGCTCCACCGCCGCGTGGGTCTGCGCTCGCGGACTCGCTTGACCCACCCTACGGTGCTGGCACTGTTCGCGACGCTGCTTCTGGCAAGTCCGCTCTATGCCGATCCGGTGGCGCCGGCGGGGCATGCGACGAAGCCGGCGGCGGATATGCCGACGCTGCTGTTCGTATTCATGCTGGCGACGTTCATCGGGCTGGGCGTGATCACGCGGGTCTCGCGGCTCTTGCACACGCCGCTGATGTCGCTGACAAACGCCATCTCGGCGATTGCAGTCGTCGGGGCGATCGCCGTCGCCGGCCACGAGCACGTGACCAAGGCCGGCACACAGTCAATCACGTTGAACGTCCTGGGCGCGATCGCCCTGTTCGCCTCGATGACGAACATCGTCAGCGGCTTTTTGCTCACCGACCGGATGGTGAAGATGTTCAAGAGCCAGGAGGGCGCCAAGCCGTGAGGCAGTTTCTGTTCGACTACCACGGCACCGAGCTGACCTACCTGGCGGCGGCGGCGCTGTTCATCCTCTCGCTGTTCTGGATGAACAGCCCGCAGACGGCCCGCCGGTCGGTGCTGGCGGGCGTGCTGGCGATGGGCCTGGCGATGCTCGGCGCGGCCCTCGATCCGAGCGTCGTCCGCTGGGGCTGGATCGTGACGGCGATCGTGCTGGGCTGTGCGGTCGGCGTGCCGCTGTCGTGGGTGCCGCTGACCGCCGTGCCGCAGCGGACCGCCCTGTCGCACGCGTTCGGCGGGCTCGCCGTCGGCCTGTTGGGCACGGCCAAGTTCTACGACTGGCTGGCCAACGACCCGGCGAAGCTGACGCAATTCACGATGGCGGCCATCGTGGCTGAAGTGCTCCTAGGTTTCTTGACGTTCACGGGCAGCCTGATGGCTGCCGCGAAATTGCAAGAGATCAAGTGGATTCCGCAGCGGCCGGTGACCTATCCGTTTCAGAACGTGGCCAACTTCGCGCTCTTGGGCGTGGCGCTGCTGTGCGGCCTGGCGCTGACTATCAGCCCGGGCGGCACGTACCTCTTGTTCCCGCTGATCATCATCCTGGCGCTGGCGTTCGGCGTGCTGCTGGTGCTGCCGATCGGCGGCGCGGACATGCCGACCGTCATTTCGCTGCTCAACTCCTACGCGGGCCTCTCGGCGGTGGCCCTCGGCTTCGTGCTCGACAACAAGCTGCTGATCACCGCGGGGGCGCTCGACGGCTCCAGCGGCCTGATCCTGTCGATCATCATGTGCCGGGCGATGAACCGCTCGTTCACCAACGTGCTGTTCGGAGCGTTCGGCCAGGTGCAGACCAAGGCCGCTGGCGGCGAGGCCCGGACAGTCAAGAGCGAGACGCCCGAAGGGGCCGCCCAGATCATGGAGCAGGCCAACCTCGTCGTCATCATCCCCGGCTACGGCATGGCGGTCGCCCAGGCCCAGCATCGCGTCAAGGAGCTGTACGACCTCTTGACCAAGCGCGGCGTGGACGTGCGATTCGCCATTCACCCCGTTGCCGGCCGCATGCCCGGCCACATGAACGTGCTGCTGGCCGAGTCGGAGATTCCTTACGACAAGCTCGTCGAGATGGACGACATCAACCACGACCTGCCGCAGGCCGACGTGGCCCTGGTGATCGGGGCCAACGACGTCGTGAACCCCGCCGCCCGCCACGACAAGTCGAGCCCGATCTTCGGCATGCCGATCATCGACGCCGACAAGGCCCGCACGTGCTTCGCCATCAAGCGGAGCATGAACCCCGGCTTCGCCGGCATCGAGAACGAGCTGTACTACGCCGACCGCACCTACATGCTCTTCGGCGACGCCAAAGCCGTCATCGGCGACCTCGTGAAAGCCCTCAGCGGCGGCGGGCACTAGCTAGCACCGCTCGCTGGCGACCGCTTGCGGAAGGCCGCGGGCGAAGACTCTCCCTCGCTTGCCGAGCTTGACGCCTATTTCGGTTGTCTTACGCAAGTTGTCATTGCCGGTTCCGGCGCAGGACGATAAAAGAGTGGCGAATTGGCTGCTGCCAGTCTTCGCGAGCTACCCCGACTTACCTCCCTGCGTTTCGGACGCTGTGATGGCATCACAAGTGGCGGCTGCCCCGGGTGCGCCGATCTCCGCGCCGCTGAACCGCACCGAGCAGGTGATCGAGCGCCTGGTGCGGCGGCGGGTGGCGGTGAGCTTGCTGCTCTTCGCGGGGCTGATCGTGCTCGACCTGTTCGTGTTCCGCAGTCGCCCGCGCGACGTGCTGCAGCTCAGAGATCCGCTGGTCGCCGTCTCCGACGCGCTGATCGCCTTGGGCCTTTTGATCCGCAGCTGGGCCGCGGGCACGCTCCGCAAGAAGAAGCACCTGGCGACGACGGGCCCCTACGCCTGGATTCGCAACCCGCTCTACTTCGGCTCGTTTTTGATGATGGTCGGCTTCGCCATCCTCGTGCAGGACCCGCTGACGCTCTGGATCGTGATCGGGCCTCTGGCCTGGCTTTACTGGCAGGCCGTGCGGTCGGAAGAGCGGCAAATGGCCGAAATCTTCCCCGACGAATGGCCCGAGTATGCAGCCGCCGTGCCGCGGTTCATCCCCCGCCGGTTCGTCTGGCCGCTTGCCGGGGAGTGGTCGCTGGCCCAATGGCGGCACAATCTCGAGTGGCAAGCCTGGCTCGGCTCCGCCGGGGCCCTCTTGGGCACGAAGCTCTGGCTGAACGCGCTCTAAGCCCGCTACGACGCCGGCTTGGGGCGCTGGCCGTCCACCAGCAAAACGTCCTGCTCGCCCGTCTCGGCCGTGATGACGTAACGGATCGCCGCTTTCTGGTGCAGGTCGTTCAGAAAGTTGCGGATCTTGGGCACGG
>DASRJB010000678.1:0-16696 GCA_035649715.1 Pirellulaceae bacterium | reverse complement strand
TCCGCGCGGGCCGACCCGCCCGCTGGCGAGCGTCGTGAAGTATCCGACATTGGCGCCGACATCGACAAAGACGTCGCCGGCCCGCAGCGTCCGCGCAATGAAACGGGTTTCCCCCGGTTCATACTCCTGGTGCACGAAGATCGGCCAACCGATGCCCTCGTCGCGCAGATCGACGGCCAGACGCGTGCCGATCGCCGTTCGCACAACGGGCCGAAACCTGCCGATACTGCGGTAAAAGTCCAGCAGCCATTGCCGGTAGCTCGGCCGATCCGACAGCAGGGCCCCGCCCGCCGAGCGCAGGTGCCACAGCGGAGCGCGCACTTGCGGCGGCAAGAGGGTGCGATAAATCGACGTAAGGGGTGCTGTCAGCATGGATGCGTGGCGAGCGCGGGTGGGGCCGCCCCTTGGGTGCAGGTCCATTCCAACAACGGCGCGACCTTTCCCAGGCGTCCGTCGTTTTTGGTCAGCGAACCGATTTCGGTGACCTCGAAGGCCAGTGCCCGTTCGACCATGTCGAACTGCGGCCCCTTGAAGTTGTTAATCGCTGCGAGTACGTGGTACCGCCCGGGTATGAGCAGGTGAGCGGGCACGGTGCACCGCGCCGTCACCAGCCCTTCGCCAATCCGCGTCGCGCGGTCCTCGCCGTCGGCCAGGCTGCTCGTAAAGATCGTCTCGGTCTGGAAATCCGCGTTCAGCCGGAAGGCCAGTTGTGCTTCCACCGCCCGCGGAAAATGGCACTGAAACTCGATCTCGAACGGCTGATCGGCGTCGAACAGCGAGCACCGCTGGCCGTCTGGATTGAGTGCCACGATCCTCAGGATCGTCGGCCGCTCCGCGTGCGGCGGCCCCTGGCGGCACCACTCCGACGAGTATCCTTCGGAACAGCGCAGGTAGGAGTGAATGACGTCCGGCGTGTTGCCGCTGGCGGTCAGCCGGCCGCGCTCCAGCAGGAACGAGCGGGTGGTGAGTTTGGCCACCGCGTTCAGGTCGTGGCTGACGAAAAGGACCGTGCGCCCGGATTTGCCCAGCGACTCCATGCTCCCCAAACACTTGCGCTGGAATGCGGTGTCACCAACGGCCAGCACTTCGTCGATGATGAGCACTTCCGGGTGCAGGTGCGCGGCGATCGCAAACGCCAGCCGCACGTACATGCCGCTGCTGTAGCGCTTCACCGGGGTATCGAGGAATTGCTCGATCTCGGCGAAGTCCACAATCTGATCGAAGCGGGCGTCGATCTCCCGCTTCTGCATCCCCAGGATGCTGCCGTTGAGATACACGTTCTCGCGGCCGGTCAACTCGGGATGAAAGCCCGTGCCGACCTCAAGCAGGCTGCCGACCCTGCCAGTCAGTTCCACGCGCCCGCGCGTCGGTTTCGTGATTCGGCTCAGAATCTTCAGCAACGTGCTCTTGCCCGCGCCGTTGCGGCCGATGATGCCGACAACTTCGCCCGCTTCCACCTCCAAGCTGACTTCTCGCAAGGCCCAGAATTCTTCGCGCGTTGCGCGGCGCTGGCCCTGCAGCCGCCGCAGCGGCGTTGCGGCAAGATGCGCCAAACTCTCGCGCAGCGTGCGATAGCTGACGTGGCTGCGATTCTCGTGATCGACGAAATACCGCTTGCTGAGGTTTTCGATTCGGACGGCGGCAGTCATAGCGACCTGGCTAACTCTGGTTCTTGCGTAACAAGCCGCGGAGCGGCCGCTGAGGCGGGGCGCGCGGCGCAGGCTTCCGCCAAGGTCCAGCGGAGGTGAGCTTGCGGTGCGACATGGAGACGGTAGTATTCGGCCGACGCCTGGCGCATCGCCGCGCAGCGTTCGTGGTCGGCGAGCAACCGGCGGCACTCCAGAACGCACTCGTCGGCATCGCGGAACTCGGCCCAGTGCAATCCCCGTTCCAGCGGGGTAGGCGTCTGGTTTCGCAGCCCCTCGGCGACAACCGCCTTCGAGCCGGCGAGATACTCAGGCAGCTTGAAGGCCGTCGAGTGGTGCAAGCCGCGGGTGTAGACCCCGATGAGGGCGCGGCGGCTGAGCGCGGCGTAGTTCACCATCCGCGATTGCTGCGGGGGTACGACCTCGCCCGGATGTTCGCGCCGAGCGAGCGGCGTGCTCACCAGCCCGCCGACAAACGCGGTGCTCAGCGCTTGCCGCAGCGCCCGCACCACCTCCACGCGCATCCGGTTGACTGCGGCTGCGTCGTCAGGCGCTGCTTCGTGCGGCTCCCACAACCGTGTTTGAAACACCACAATGGGTTCCAAGGGCTCCCCCGGATCCGCTTCGAATTGTGCCGCAGCGGGAAGGCAGGCAAACTGCCGCATTTCTTGTGCAACGGCACGCGCGGCTTGAGGGCCGCGCACCAGCGCCCGCAGGCTGCGTTTCCAGAAGCAGCGCGCCAGGAGTTTCCAGCGGCGCGATTTCAAGGCAGGAACAAGGCAGGGGAAATTGAGACCCCAGGGGCGGATCTTTGCGGTCTGCGGCCGGAGCCACGATTGCTGGGAAAGTTTTGCGAGGTCGGCCTGGAAGTAGCTGCGCTTGAAATAAACGTCGCAGGAAGCCAAAGTCGCGAAATCGACCACGTCGCTGCGATCGAGCAAGTCGATCGCAGCGCGCTGCGGCTCGCCGTCATCTTCGGCAACTGTCAGCTGGAACACCGCCGGATGCGGAGCAGCAAAGCCGCGGTCTGTCAGCCGCAAAGTGATTTCACCGAGTTCCGCAAGCTCCAACAGACCTGCCATGGCCTTCGAGGCGTTGTAGAGGCTGATCTCGTCGTGAATATAGGCGGCAGCGTGATACATTGGCCCACGGCTTTAAATAATGTCCGAGAACTCGTCCTCAAAGCGCCGAAAGATCGCACAGCCTGCCAGGAACATGACACCGGCCACGGCCGCAGAAAGCAGCAGGCCCAGCCAGGAAATCGGCTCGCCAACGGTGGCCGCACGAAACGTGCTCACCAGAGGTGCGAGTGGATTAAGTGCCAGCAGGCTCGTCAGTCTCCCGGCGCCATTAGCCGCCGGGTCCATATAGATGGTGGGAGTCGCAAACATCCACATTTGCAGCAGAAAGGGAACGAGATAGCGAAAGTCCCGGTAGGCCACATTCAGCGCGGCAATGGCGGTGCCGACGCCTGTCGCCGCCAGCAGCAAGCAGCCCATCACCAAGGGCACTACGAGCAAACCCGCGGTGGGCGTAACGCCATACCAAAGCATCAAGCCCAGTAGCAGGACCAGGGCGATGACGAAATCAACGATGGCCGCGCCGACCGATGCCAGCGGAATCGCTAGCCTTGGAAAATACACTTTAGTAATCAGGCGCTCGGAGCTAAGGACGCTCTGCGCTGCCTGGGAAACAGAAGTGGAGAACAGCAACCAAGGCAGCAGGCCCGCGTAAACAAACAACGGGTACGGCAAGTTGCCGGTGGGAACTCTGGCCAGCCTGGCAAAGAAGACCGTGAAGACGATCATCATCAGCGCTGGTTGAAGAATGGCCCAGGCAGCTCCTAGCAAGGTCTGCTTGTAACGTACCTTGACATCGCGCCAAATCAGAAACCCAAACAACTCACGATACTGCCACAGCTCTCGTAAATTGATGAGCTGCCAGCCGCGCGACGGCTCGATCACCGTATGTTGGATCGAGGTTGTGGTAGATTCACAGGACATAGCGCAAGTGATCTAGAACATGCGATAGATGAAGCGAATAAATACGTATAAGACCGCCAAGTAAGCGAGGCTGACTCCGAGCATTGCGGAGAACAACTGCGGTGTGAATTCCAGCGGGCGCAGCGGCACATTGCGGCGCGCCAAGCGCTCGTAGCTCACGCCCAACCCCGCGACGAGATACGTGGGCACGACTTCGCACCGCGTTAGCGTCAGCATGGACGTCGCATAGGCTGCCAGCGCGCCTAGAACAAACGGATGAAAGCTTCGCAGCACTCCCGAGCCAATCATTGGGCGAAAACGCCGCAGCCGCCAAATGGAATACAGCACGACGTAAAACAATCCCACGAACATCGCGCCGCCCAGGACGCCCCACTCCGCCAGGGCTTGCAAGTAAGAGCTATGCGCGACGAGGCCTTCATGCTCCACAAACCGGCCGTGCCCGACACCCCACAGCGGCTGCCACTTGATCATCTGCAGGCCGGCGTACCAGAGGTCCGTACGGGAGCTGCCCGTACCTGATGCGATGCCGCCGCTGATATCAGCCTGCCGCCCCCCAAACACTACGAAGAGAAGCGGCACGAGCGCGACCAGCGCCAGGCTCATCCGGCTGACTCCATAGCGGCACAGCACAAATGCGCCGAGGCCCGCGACCAACGCCAAGAGTCCGCCGCGCGACTGCGTCAACGCGAGGGTATATCCCAAAAACAAGACAACCCCGATCAGCGGCACGCGCAGCATACCGAGCTTGGGATAGCAAATTCCGCCAAGGCCAATCAGGATGCTGAGCACGACCACCATCGACAAATCGTTGGGGTCGGCAAAGACGCCGAATGCCGAAAGCCGCAACGCACTGCTCTGATCACCCGTGGCTGCGTCGTAGGTCACTTCGCGGGCGTGGGTAATCGCCGCGACATTTAACTGGCCGTGAAAATGGGCGACGGCGATCGCCGCTAACACGGTAGTCAAGATGACCACGAGGGCGAGGAAGGTAGTATACCGCCGCGGGCTTCTCAGCACCGCAGTGATCAGCAGGAAATAGGCGCCCACCTTGGCGAACTGCAAGCCTGCCTGCCACGCGGCCCGCCAATCGAATTTGATCAGGAGCGACAGGACAGCTGCAACGAGAATGGCGACCACACAGATTGTGGCGGGCGAGCGGCGCGGCTCCGAGCGCAGCTCCCTTACCAAGTGAGGAGCGGCGACGACGAGGTTGAAAACGATGAGCACGTTGTAGATCGGAACCTCGGCCAGATCAGGGATCAGGTCCTGTGGCCGTAGAAATAGTGCGGCGTTGACCAGCACAAATACGACGAAGTCCATGGGAGCCGACGGCGTTCGGAGGTCAGCTAGCTGCGAGCGACAATCAGCGGCGCGGGGTGCGAGAGCGGACGCCGATCGTGCTCTGGTTGGGCCGGGGCGCTGGCGGCGACCGGCGGCGCTGACTGCGTGCTAGCGTCGCAGACCGGCGGCAATTCGACGGTCCTCGATAAGCCCATCAACGACACTGCCCGGCCGCCGCGCAGTCCAAACACGCGGAGGGCCGTGCAGAGCACGATCCGGGCATCGAAAAGTGGACCGGCGCACCGTAAGTATTCCTGGTCCAGTACGAGCTTGCGGCGAACACTCTGCAAGTCGCTATCTGGCGGCAAATTGATTTGGGCCAGACCCGTAATGCCCGGCTTCACCTCCAGCCGGTCGAGATATTCTGGAATTTGCTCGGCCAGGATTTGGACAAACTCCGGCCGCTCGGGACGCGGTCCAACGAGCGCCATCTCGCCTCGGGCGACGTTATAAAGCTGCGGAAGCTCATCGAGGTGCAAACGTCGCAACCAATACCCCAGCGGCGTCACACGCGCATCGCGAACGACGCTCGCCCACACCGGACCCGAGCGGTTTTCCGCGTCGCTGCGCATGCTACGCAGCTTGTACATCGTGAAAATGCGGCCCCTCAGGCCAACGCGTCGTTGACAATAGATTCCCGGACCTGGCGATGTGAGGCGAATGACTACAACTAGCGCAACGATTAATGGTGACACCAGTACTAACAATAGCAGTCCCATCACGCGCTCGATTATAGCGCGAACCGCATCGGACTTACATTTCTGCCCAAGGGGGCAGACGTTTTCACTCCAGACAACATCGGCGGGTTGCGTGAGCGACATCACAAGACTCCTTTCGGGGCAGATGGATGTATGAATGAGTCGCCGCCAGGGGCGGAGATCAGTCGAGGCTGAATCTGTGCCAAGAACTCGGAGAGAAAGTCTTGGCAGGCATCGGCGGAAGGTTGTGAGGAACGATGCTCGCGGGCGGGGCCGGCCAGTTGCAACTTATAGAGTACAGGCAGCCCGGCATAAGCAAATCGCGGACCGGCGACCGCTTCCCAATTTGCTCCGCGACTCCAACCGTATATGACTCGCAAGTTGGGCCGCGCGGAATCGCGCGAGTTGGCAAACACCTGCCAAACCTGATGCGTATTGCCGTGTAAATCCCTGACTTTCATTAGCTCGCGGTCGCCGGCAATCTCATAGTTCTGCGCAGAATAGCAAATCTCCGGAGTGTGGACCGAGATCGGGCCGGATGGACCGGCGACAAGTGCGACGACAATTGTGTCGCCAGTCTGGTCATTTGTGTAAACGCCGTGGAGATAGGCTGCACATTGCAAGATATCGGCTACTCCTTCTTCCAATTCATGTGTCTTCACTAGCTGCCAATGCCCCAGGTGGTCGGGCAGGCCGCCCTGCAGCCGAGCGGCTGCGGTCGCCAATGGGGAGGCCTGCCCCCAGCGATTTACCAATCGCCCGTGCAGCCAGCCGCTGCCGAGAGTCCCGAGAAGCAGGAATGCGCCGACGATGTAGCGTGACACGGGTAATGCAAGTTCAGCGGGGACGGGGACTGTTAATGACAGCACCGCGGGTTAGCGCCGTTCGCAGCTTGTTCAGCGCCTCGCGGTCGGTAGGCGTGAGGATTTGCTTTTCGAGGTGGCGCTCCAGGGCGGCTGCCAGTTGCTCCTGAGCGTTGTCGGCCGATCCCAGCTCGTGATAGGCCGACGCCAAATGAAAGCTGTGCCTTGGATCCGTCGTCGATCCACGGGCGGCGGCTTCCAGCAACGTGACGGCCTCTTGTGTCTTGCCTGACCACAGCAGGATCGTGCCCTTGGTGTCGAGCAACGTCGGCAGATGCCCGCGATGCACGATCGCTCGTTCGACGAACGCCAATCCCTCCGCCCGCGTTTCCTCCGACTCGGCCAAGAGCATTGCCAGGTTGTTGAGCGCCGGCACGTGACGCGGGTTGAGCCTAACGACTTTGCGAAGCAGTACGATCGCCTCGGGATAGCGGTCTTCCAGCACGCGTAGCATGCCGACGCCGTAAACCAAATTCGGGTCGTCTGGGAAGTTTTTCAGCGCCGCGGCCAGGATCGGCTCGGCCGCCCGCATGTATTCCCGTTTCGCGCCCGACTCGAGCAGCAGCGAAGTCAGGACGATGGCGGGCCGGCTGGTGGTATCGTTCTCGGCCGCCGTCTCGCACAGGCGAATCGCTTCCAGGCCGCGGTTCTGCCGAACGAGCGCGGTCGCCAGCAGCGGAAACTGATCGGGGTCGGATTTGACGACCGTGCGATACCACTTCTCCGCGCCGGCCAGCTGATTGACGAGCAAATACAAATCGCCAATCTGCCGCGCGATGCGGCTTTGTTCCTTGAGCGACCGCGTGGCCTGAATGAGACGCAACGCCTGGGCCTCCACTGCCGGCTCGATGGCTTCGATATTCGGCAAGGCCGCAAAGTATTTCACGCGAGCTATCAAGGGACGAAATGGATCTCTGTCGGTCGCCTCGAGCTTCGCCAGCCAAGGCTCGCAACGCTTAACCGAGCCCTGCGCGAGCCGCAAATCGATTAGCAGGGCGATGGACTTGGGATCGGGCCTGGCCTGTCCTGCGAGGCGATCTTCCAGCCGGTCGAGCCACCGTGCCGCTTCGTCTTTGCGATCCTGCCGCAGCAGAAAGCTGATGAGCACTCCCACATCCGCCGCCTGAGCCCGCGTACGGCTGGCCACATTCAGCAATTGATCGCGGGCTTTTTGGACATTCCCTGCCGCCTCGGCCGCGTCCCTGGAGGCGGCTGCCCGTCGCTCGTAGAACTGCGCCAGGAGCAAGCGGTCGGTGGTGCTTTCCGTGTCGCCCGCGATGATCTGCTCGAGCATCAAGATGGCCCGATTTAGTCCCCCGTCGCCGCTGTATTGCGCCAGCAGGATCGCCCGAACTCGCCGGTCCTCGACTGTCGCTTCCGTGCCGCCGGCCTCGTCCAAGAGCTGCTCGGCGGCCGCCAAGTCCGCCTCGCTGCCGGACGCCGCCAAGATCGTCGCCAACAACCAGCGGGCCCGCGCCAGCTTGGGATCCAGCTCCAGGGCCCTCTGCAAATTCTCCTTGGCCCGGCCGCGGTCGGTCTCGAGCAAAGCCTGGGCGAGGTCCAAATGGCTCGTCGCCGATTGCGGTTCCTGCTCGACGGCCCGCGCCAACAGCTCTGCGGCCCGCGAGCGATCACCCAGTTGTGCATATGCCCGACCCAAGAGCTTGTTGCGTGACGCCGGGTCGAGCTGCGCGTGCTGCTCAAGCGACTCGAGCGTTTGTCGGGCACGCTGCTCGTCGCCGACGTGCAGGTAATAAGCAAACAAGCCGTTCCAACTGCGGGCGTCGGCTGGCGACTGCTGCGTGGCTTGCTCGAATTCGGCCTGGGCTTCCGGCAGCCGGTCGGTAACCAGCAGCAGGCGGGCCAGCCATAGCCGGGCGTTGAGATCGCCGGGCCGCCGCTCCAGGGCGCGGCGGGCGATCTCGATGGCTTGCTCGGGGCGATTTTCGTCGAGCTGGCGGGCGGAGGCCAGCTCCGTGAGCCGCTGGGAAGCGGGCAGATACGACTGCATCCGCGCCAGGTACTTCTCCACTTCATCCCCTTTATTCAATTGGTCCAGGCAGGTGATGAGTTGCTCGAAGATGACATAGCGGCGCTCGCCAAGCTGAATGGCCTGCTCGTAGGCGGCGGCGGCGGCCTCCAAATGCTCCATCCGCTGCTCGATCGCTCCTCGTAGCGAGAACCCATCCGCCCAGTTGGGCCGGAGCGTCGACAGCCGGGCCTGTTCGGACAGGGCTTCAATCAACCGCGGGTCGCGCGGTCCGGTGGCGGATAAGTAGAGCCGCGAAATGCGGAAGTACTGGGCCCACACGTCACCCGGTGGGCCGGCTGCCGCGAGCTGGCCTTCCCACTTCTGCAGCGTGGGGAAGTCGCTGGCGCGCAGCGCCAACTCGGCCAGACCGCAGAGTGCCCCGACGTCGTGCGGCCGGTCGCGCAGCGTCGCCAGGAACAGGGCTTGCATTTGCCGCAGGTCTTGCCTGGCCTTCGTCAGGCGGATCAGTTCCTGGCGGAGCCGTTGTTGAGCGGCAGGCGGCAATTCAGGCGCCGCCGACTCCAGAATGTTTTGAGCCTTGGAGTAGTCCTCGTGGGCCGCGGCCCGCCGCGACGCCGCAATCGCGGCCTCGGCCTGCGCGCCTGAAAACTGGTTCAGCTGCAGCCAGGCCCGCTCAGCATCGTCCGGCTGCGCGAGTCGCTCGTAGGCCAGGCAGGCGTGGAACCAGAACTCGGGGCGATCCTGGTACCTCACCTCCGCCCGCCGCAGCACTTCGGCCGCCGCTCGCCGCTCGCGATCGTCGTCGGCTTCGTCATCCGTCCGCAGCGCCAGGTAATCGGCCTGCAGAAAATCGATCCGCCAGGGAGCCGCGAGCCCGCCGCGATTGGGCAGCGCCTCCAGCGTTCCCAGGGCGTACTCCAACTGCGTCCAGGTTCGCTCGTTCCGCGGCCGGACTGCCTGCGCCTGCAATTCGGCCGTCGCCAGCACGAGCCAGGCCGTAGACCAGCCGGCGACTGGCTTAACTTCGCTGCGAGGTTGTTCGACCCCTTGATTGGCCTGGCTGGCCTTTCGATCGAGTTCCCTCTGCTTCTCCTCCAGTTGCTTGATGACTTGATCGGCCCGGTCGATAGCCAACTCCGTTCGCCCCGCGGAGAGCCAGGCCTCGGCCGCCGCCAGACGCGACCCGGTCTCTTCGGTTTGAAAATTGGCTGCCCGGTCGAACGCGGTGGCGGCAGCGGTCCAGTCTTGAAGGCCCGCGAAGGCGCGGCCCATCAAGTCCCAGGCCGCATGCGACGTCTGGGGATTCGGCTGAAGCTGCGGCTGCCGAGCGATGGCCCGCTGCAACTGGGCGATCGCCTCCGCGTAGCGGCCAGTTCCGAGGTCGTACGTGGCCTGCCGCAGACCCTGGGCCTGCATCAAGGCCAGGTGGTCCGCGCGGCGGATCGTGCCGCCCAGATCGTCAAGGATTTCCTGAATCGCGGTCAGCGAGGGCTTGGATTCTTCCACCCGGCCCGCCTTCAAAAGGTGATCAGCGATGCGGGCATGAAAGGCGACACGCACTGCTGGCCTGGTAAACCGCCCGAGGGCGTCTTGCCAAACGTCTAAGGCCAAGTCGAGCTCGCCGTCCAGCACGTGCACATCGCCCAGCCGCAAATGGGGCTGCGAATTCTCCGGCGCGAGCTTTCCGTCGATAAGCCGCTCAAGCAGCAGCTTGCATTCGACCAGCGGCTGAGCGGCGGCCGACCGCGTCGCTGGGTCCGCGAGTGCGTCGCGGGCTTGCTGATAACGGGCCTCGCTGGCGGTCAGCAAGATTTGCGGATGCTGGGGCGCCAGGACCAGCGCTTTGGCGAGATCCTGCTCGGCGAGTTCGCGCTCCCTGTCGCTCTGGGCATACTTAGCGCGATACAAGTGCCGGGCCAGCAGGGCCTCGGCATTCGACACATTGAGCTCCACGGCCCGGTCGAGCACAGCATCCGCCAGCGGGCCGTACTTCTCTGGTGGCAGGCCGGGGTTGTGCTTCTCGACGATCGCGGGCTGCTCGCGATAAAGCGTTGCCGTCACTTCGGCCAGAGCAATGTCGGTGGGGTTTCGCTCCAGCGCCTCCTCGAGAGGCGCGAGCAGCTGCAGGTCGTCGGGGGACCTGGCGCCCAATTCGCCGGCCCGCCACTGCATATAGCGGGCGAGTGCGAAGGCGCGGCTGGCCCGCGGCTCTTCCGGAAGCCTGTCCAGCACGTCGCGGGCCGCGTTTTCGGCTTCAAGCGGCCGGCCGGTCTGCAGCAGCAGCTCGGCCAGGCCGATTCGAAGCTCATCCGTCGAGTCCTCTAGCGCCGAGGCCAGCGCCCGGTAGTGCAACGCGACGGCGCGCTGTTTCTCGTCCAGGGATTTCGCGCCTTTGGCAAACACAAGCGCCAGTTCGGTGCGGGCGGCCGCTTGCTCCGGCGACAGCCGCAGATAGTGGTCGAACTGCTCGGCGGCTTCCCGCCAGTCTTCTCGCTGCTGAGCTTCGCGGGCGCGGTCCAGAAACGTCTTCGACAGCCTCGAGAGTTGCCAGCCGCGGACGTAATGAAAGCCGCTGGCCGCGGCGACAATGCCGACCGCGGTAACGGCGAAGACCGGAATGCTGAGGGTACGGCGAATCATCTGGGATTGGCGAATCTTGCGCTTACAGGCCCGGAACGTCGGTAGGCGGCGCGAGCGCCGGCTCCCTGTCCAAGGCACGTTCGTATTGGTAGCTGCCGTACCGATAGGCATAGGCCCGCGGGGGAATGCCGTTGAGCACGGTGCCGGCCACTCGCGCCCCGGACGATTGCAGCCGGGAATAGGCCTCGGCGACCTGGTCGAGTCGGCTGTAATCGCGGCGGGCGCAAACGACGGATGTATCGGCCTGCCGCGCGATCATCAGGGCCTCGCTGGCCGAGAGGATCGGCGGCGTATCGAGCACGATGTAGCGGTAGCGCGTTTTCAGATCAGCCAGCAGCCGCGGGAACTCGGCGCTGCCCAGCAGCTTGTGCGGGACGGCGGACAGCTTGCCGGCCGAGAGCAGGTGCAGGGTCGGGCCAAACTCGGTTTCAATGGCCGCCCGCTGCGAACATGTTTGCTGCAGCAGCTCGGCCAGTCCGGGCGAGAGATCCATCTCGAAGATGCGGTGAATCTCGGGGCAGCGCAGGTCGCCGTCGATCAGGAGCGTCGGCGCCTCGCCGCAGCGGGCCAGGCTCAAGGCCAGCTGGATCGCCACGCTCGTTTTGCCTTCGCGGCTGACGGCGCTGGTCACGGCGATCGTCTGCATGGTGTCGGCCTGCGGGCCGAGCAGCAGATGCGTGCGGAGGCCGTCGATACTCTCCTCGAACAGGTGCAGCTCGCGATTTGCAAAGTCGCGGCCCATGGACCGCGACGCTGTGATCCGCGGCATCGCGGTGACTTCCGCCACGACCGGCATGTGGCTGGTGACTTCGAGCTGCCGGCGATTGCTGACGCGGCGCTGAATCAATTCGACGAGGACCGCCAGGCCGAACGGGGCCAGGAACGCGGCCAGCCCGATCACGCTCATCCGTTTGTAGGGCAGAGCCTCGGTCGGAAACTCGGGCGGCGTCGCCTGCTTGAACATCATCACGCGGTCGGGGGCGTGCTGCTCAAGCCGCATCGAGACGATCCGGCTGTTGATCGCCTCGAAGACGCGGGCGGCACTGTCGTAGTCAGACCGCAGAAACTCCAACTCCACGGTCTCGCCCTTGTAGTCCTGCTGCTTTTCTCGCTCACCTTGGAGTCGATCGCGCAGGATCCTGACCGTGACCTCTTTGGCCTCCAGCGATTTGCGGAGGCTGGCGACCTGGTCGGTGCGGGTCAGGCGGGCCTGTTGCTCCAGCTCGGTTTTCATAAGCGTTCGCAGCTCGCCCAAGCGCTTTTCGAGCTGGGCCTTGTCGGCGTTGGATTGTTTCAGCAGCCGCTGATAGCTGGTGTTCTTTTCCAGATTGACCGAGACGCGCTCGTGCTCGCGGAGCAGGCCGTACGCCTCACCGATCCGCCTGCGCAGCGCGACGACTTCGGGCAGTGACTGTACCTGTTTCTCGACCTCGGCCGCTGAAACCTCAAAGACCTGCTTGGCCAGCAGCTCTTCTTCGGCCCCGACCTGGGCGGAGGTCATCGCGTGGTCGATTTCCGCCGACACGATCTGCGCCGACAGCGGCCCGAGCGTGTCGGACGCGGCAGCCTGCGCCGCGGCGCTGCGCGCGGCAAAAGGATCAACGCCCGTCAACGATTTCGTTTTTTCCTGGACCTGCTTCCGCAACTGCTCGATCGACTGCTGCTGGGCGGCGCGCTGTTTTTCGAGCCGGCCGATGGTGGCATCCATCCGCTGCGACAGGTCGCGGTCCTGCAGTTGCAGGTAGGCCTTGGCCACCTCGTTGACGACCAGCGCGGCCTTGGCGGGCTCCACGCTGGTGAACTCGATGACGAAAAAGTCGGACTGCCCCTTGGACTGGATCTTGAGCAGCCGCCGCAGGCGTTCGGCCGCATCGCCGCCGGTGAGCTCGGGCGTCGCGAACACTTCGGGCTTGCTGGCCACGGGGTCGATCACCGGCGGGCTGCGCATCAGCTCCATCTGGTTCTGCACGAATTTGCGCGGATCCTCCATAACCTGCGGATTGAGCAGATATTCGGGCTTCTCGCGGATGATCAGCCAGGCGGAGGCGGTGAACTTCGGCCGCGAGATATAGATGACCGCCACGATGGCTGCAGCCGCCAGCAAGAGCGAAGCCGGCACGGCCACTTTCCACCAGCAGCGCAACGACGTGAGCACGATCTGAGCGTCGAGCGGGCCGGCGGCCGATTCCACTTCGGGCTCGCTGGCAGGCAGCGCTAATTCGTGGGAGCGGTTGTTCATGGCGGGACTGGCAGGTGGGAACCGGCGAACGGGTGACTCACGCACGGCATTGCTTGACGACGGCCATCATGTCCATCACCTCTTCCTCCTTGACGAGCAGCTTCAAATACCGCAACCACAGCCAAAACAGGCCCGCTGCCAACAGGATCATCACCCAGCCTGAACCGTCGTGAATCCAGGCTCGAGCAGTAGGCCCCGGCAGCAGCAACCGGCAGAGCAGTCCCGTTACGACGATCCGGGCCGCATTCGAGACGATGGCGATCGCCGGTGCTGCGGCAATCAGGGCCACCTTTTCCCACAGGGGCCGCCGCAGTACGACGACATAGGCATACGTCAGGGCGACAATTCCCACGAACAGTCGCAGCCCCGAACAGGCCTGCGCCACTTCCAGTCTCTGGTCGCCGAGCACGATGACGTTACCTTCGGCAAAGCCCGGCTGCCCCAGAAACTGTAGGGCCTGCGTGCTGAGCACCGTGGCGACGCGTTGCAGCGGGCCGCTCAAGTTGTTCTCCAAAGAGAATGGCAGCGGCACCATGAACAGCAAAAACAACAACGATGGCCAGCACCATCGCAGCAGCGGCCGGCCGCCGAGCAAGGCACACACGGATGCAGCCCACGGGACCAGCGACCAGCCGTCGAGGAAGGCGAAGTAGAAGGCGTCGCCCACGTGCCGCAGCGCCAGGCTCAGGCACAAGAAGGCGAGCGCCAGGAGGGGGCTCGATTCGCGGCAGCCGGGGTAGCGGTCGCGGCGCACCCACAGAAAATACAGGGCCAGCGGAATGACGAAAAACCCGTGCGCGTAGTCGACTACCCGGCTCCAGATGCCGACGAGATTCACTAACGAGGGCCAATACGACCAGATTCCGCAAACCAGCAGCACGGTCGCAAAGAATACGCGCCCTCTGACGGCTTTATCCGGCGAGTCTTTGTTTGGAGCGGGAACGGGGGCCAAGCGTTCCTTGACCGCGTGTTGCCGGCGCTGGGAGGCACGCGGCAGCGGTGAGTTCCGCTTGGCGTGGCGCGAGGCAGTCGGCGTCGTCATGGTGGCGGGCCTCACCAGGCATCGAGTTGCGGCGTCAATCGCAATCCGACTTCGCCGGCCAGCGAAGTCGGAAGAAATGACACCAAACGAAACTGTCCTTGTGTTCCCCGCCGCTCTGATCCGTGTTTGCACCCAAAGCCCTGAGCGCCTCGGAGGCGGGCCAGAGCGACCGCAAAGAACATGCCGGCCCCAGCGCCCCGGCGAGGCCAATGACTACGCGCGAAATGGACGCTCAAAGCGCGACGTCTTCGCACCGCGCAAACGATGCCGGGCTTGGCGCGACGCCAGCACCGGACAAGTTGACCCGCGCGTGTCGCGGTGTGTCGCGGTGTGCGGCGAATCGCCGCCTCTATCGCCCAGCCTTGCACCTGCGGCAATCCTCTGCGCTGCGGCACGAGATTTGTTCCAAGCGTCTGGGTTTTTGCCGCCGGGCAATGGAATTGTGTGTCAAGGTGTCGCGTCCGGGCAGCGTTGCCCGGGGTGCGCGGCGTCTCCAACCTGTGGAGGAAAATGGATGAAGCAAAGACTTATCTGTCCGTTGCTGGCGGCGACCGCCCTGTGGGCGGCGCTTGGAGGAGGAGCGACGCCTGCCAGCGCCGCAATCCGGGTCGTGATCGACGCCGGTTCGACCACGCAAGTGTTCTACTCCTCGGGTGATGCCATAGGGTATTTCACCACAACCCTGGGCAACTTCGACGTTGCGATAGGAAGCGCTCTGACCAACTTCACGACACAGTCGCAGTCCGGTGCATCGCTCGGCCAATCGCTGCTGATCAGCGACGCCGGGGGGGCGGCTCTGCCGACGCTGACGGTCACGACCTCCGTGATCAACGCCGTCGGCGGCGTTCCCGATGGATTGGTCACCGGCGGCAACATCGCGCTCGTGACGGGAGCCGGGCTGGCTCGCTTCACGCTGCCGAACGCCGCAGATCTCGTAGTCGGGTCGGACATCGACGGGAATTCGAATCTGGCAACAGGAACCATTCGCAACAATACGACGGTGAATGGCAGCCTCGTCGCCAGCCTCGCGATCCCCATCGATGGTTTGGGTCCCGATGCTCAGCAGACCGGCATCGTCAGCAACAATCCTGCGGTGGGCTTTACGCTCGTCTCGCAGATTGTCCTGACCGGCGCCTCACCCGGAATCATGGGGTCGATCTCGGCCTCATCCAACGTGAGTGCGCTGGTTCCCGAGCCGGGTCCGCTGGTCCTCTGGGGCTTGGGTGCACTGGGCATTGTCGTGGCGGCCGCGCGCCGCCGCTTCACTGCCCCGGCAGCCGGGTGATCAGCCGCGGCTGGTTGGAAGAGTTTTTAGCGCTTAGAACTCTTGCGGACGGGCGGTCGCTCGCGGCTGTCCGTCCGCTCTTTGTTTCTGCCGCGGCTTCGAACAACATGGCCAAGTCTCGTGCCGCCTGGTTTGATCGACTGGCAAAAATGGCCGCGCGGGTGTCGGGGCGGCCGCTCACGTTCTTCCTGGCGCTGGCCATCGTGCTGGTTTGGGCGGTGACCGGGCCGCTGTTTGACTTCAGCGATACGTGGCAGCTCGTCATCAACACGGGCACGACGATTGTCACCTTTCTGATGGTGTTCTTGATCCAAAGCACGCAGAACCGCGACACGGCCGCCCTCCACATCAAGCTCGACGAACTGATTCGCGCCGTTCGCGGCGCCCACAACGATCTGCTTGACCTGGAAGAACTGGGCGAGGACGAGCTGGCGCTCATCCGCGATCGGTACGAACGGCTGGCCGCTCTGGCCCGTCAACACCTGGAACGCGGCGAGGCAGACGACGATTGCCCCAGCGTGGAAGAATCGAGCGCCCGGAACTCTACGCCGCCGAGCGCCGAGCGCTAACTTTGGACGAAACGCTCTGGGCGGGCGGCGGCTCGCTCCTGAATCGCGTTCAGGAATGACTCCGCTGCGCTGCGGGTCATCGGCAGCGTCTCGATGCCCGTTGCGGATTCCCGCAAGATCACCCGGTCGTCCGCCGCAGCCACGGTTTCCCATGCCCTCGACTCGGCCGCAGTCGCCTCTGAATCGACGCCAACCAACGCTCGGATGCTGCTATTCATGGCGGGCGGCCATGAGCAGATCGCGTGCCGGCCGGGCCGCGGAGCATCGCGACAGGTTGTCGCCCTGCGTCACACACTGTCGGCAGGTGTTTTTCGGCTTTAGCGCGACCGTTCCCACCGCTCGCCCGTCCAGCGAAACCACGTCCCATCCGTCCCGCG
>DASRJB010000677.1:0-6224 GCA_035649715.1 Pirellulaceae bacterium | reverse complement strand
GCCAGCAGTTCCGGCGAGATGTTCAGCTCGCCGATCTTCTGGGCATTCTCGGCCAGTTCGCGAAACGCCAGGGCTATATTCAGTTTGGGATCGTTCCCGCCGCCGGCTGCCATCAGCACTTTCCAATCGACGCTCTTGAGCGGCTCCAGCGTGACTTGCAGCGCGTGGGCCCTGGCATCGGCTTCTTTCTTCTCGTTCTCCACCCGCTGATCGACGAGCGTCTTCCGCTGCTCTTCGACGGCGATCTCCGCGGCCATCTGCGTTTCTCGGACCTGCCGCTTCTTCTCCTCGACGGCGATCTCGGTCTTCAGCTCATTCTCCTTGATCGTCCGCTCCATATCGACGGCCGCGTTGCGGCGGGCATAGATCGCCTCGTCGGCGGCCCGCAGCATCTCCTCGCGGGCCTCGGCCTGCATCGCCTTGGCCATCTCGGGCGTCGGCTTGATCGAAAGAATCGACAGCCCCAACACTTCGACGCCGAGCATCTGCACGGCCGGCGAGTTCCGCAGGCTCGCGGTCATCTCGGTCACCAGCGCGTCGGAGGCGATCAGCACCTCGCGGAGCGGCCGCTTTTGCGTGAACGTGCGAGCGGCGATCTGGCCGGCGTGGACCAGCCGCTCGCCCAGCCGCTGCGGGTCTTCGCTGCGGTGCTGGCCGCGGTCATCGACGCTGAAGTTCAGCACCTCTGCGGCCCGTTTGGCGTCGGTGACGCGGTAGGTCAACTCGCCCTGGATCGTCGCGTCCTGAAAATCGGCCGTCACCTCGTTAAACACGAACGGCACGTCGGTGCTCTCGATCGGCACCAGCACGATCTCCGATGTGGGCGAATAGTAGAAGAACGACAGCCCCGGGCCTTGCTTCTTTACCTGGCCGCCCTTGTAGTGCAGGACGTAGGTCGTAGGCGGGACTTTGAGGTAGCGGATGCCGAACATAGGTGTGGGGGGTCAGGAATAGGAGGATCGGGACGTCGGTGGTAAGTGTCCTATCTACACTAAGTGATTCGGGCCCGCAGTTCAATCCTTGGCACTGGCTGCAAAAATCTTCGAGATTATTTGCTCTCGACGATCGTGCCGCCCTCTTTCACGACGGCTGGGGCCGTGGCGGCGTCGAGCTGGTTGTCAAGCATCTGCACGCGGCAGAAACCTTCCAGGCGGACCTGGGCCGCGCCGTTGCCGGCGGCCGTGCAGGTGTCGAGCTGCACCCGCGAGGAGCCGCCGATGGAAATCCCGCTGCGGCCGTTCTCTTTGGTCGCGACGCGGGCCAGGCTGGTCCACCGCACATTGTCGTGACAGTTGACACCGTCCAGCCAGAAGCCGCGAACCACCAGGTCCTGCACGATCACGTCGTGCACCTCGTACAACGTGATGCCGGTCTGGGCACCACAGCTCGACAGGTCGTACGAGTGCGGCAGCCGGCCCTCATCCACGCGAAAGTAGATCCAGCCTTCGAACAGACACCACTGGCGCGGCTGAAGCTCTGGAGCGTTGCCCGGTGACGGCTGCCGGCGGACCGCCGGCTGATTGTCCAGGAAGAGCTGCTGAAAACTGAGGTAAGGCGGGCGAGTGCGGAACGTATTGTGGCCGGCATATTCCCAGGTCGCGCCGGCCAGGCTCATGGTGCCGTCCAGCGTCGCCCCATTGCCCGTAATCGTGAATGGAAAACGCTCGCTGCCGCTATGACGCGGCCCTTGAATCGTGATGCTCTCGCGGTACGGCTGGCCCGTATTGGCGATGACGATTTGATCTCCCCGCTGAGCAATCCGCAGTGCCTTGGCGATCGTTCGGCAGGGCCCGAGGATGCCTTGGGCCTCGGCCAGCGATCCGTCGCGCACATCGTCTCCGGTCTGATTGTTGACAAAAATGTCGCGGGCCAGCCCCGGGCTGCCCAGGAGGCCTAGCAAAGCGGCTGCGAGCAGTATTCGCATTTGGCAATTCCTGTCATGGAATGGACCGCAAGCTTAGCTCGCCGCCTTTGATCCGGCGGCAACTATGCCGTTTATGCACGAAATAGGGGCGGCAAACAGTGGCCGGTCCCTTAGCTCACCGGGCTGGGCGCAGCCGGCCGGGCCGCCTTTTCCACGGGCTCAAACGGGCTGCCGAGAGGGTCGAGGAGGGCCTCTGTAATGCGCCGGCGGCGGACCTTGCGGACTTGCGACCAGATGCGGTCCACCACCACCATGTCCCCGCCCCTGAGCGGCTCTTCGCGGCCGTGGTTGAGCCAATCGTTGAGCGTCGTCGTGGGGGCCAAATCGCCCCCGATGTCGGGCCGCTTGAGCAGGTCGCGCAGCTGGCCGAGCGTCACGCCGCCGCCCACGACGAGCTGATGCCCCGCCGGGCTGATGTGCCGCGGCAGGCGGTCGAATTCGTCCTGAATGTCCCCCAGCAGCTCTTCGAAAATGTCTTCCAGCGCGATCATGCCGACGACCTGGCCGCTGGCGTCGCGGACGAGGGCCAGGTGGTGGTGCTCGTTGGTCATCCGCCGCAGGGCGTCGGAGAGCGACATGTTCTCGCTCAGGCTGGTGATCGTCCGCACGATTTCGCGAATCACCGGGTTGCCGGGATGCGTCTTGGCCAACAACACCATGTCCTTAAACGTGACGTAGCCGATGATCGCCTGCGGATCCCCTTTCTTCGTCGTTACCGGGAACCGCGTGTGCAGGTCCATGTGGGCCACGATCAGATTCTCGCTGAGCGTCGCATCGGCCACGACCATCACGATGTCGTCCTGCGGCATCATGATGTCCTGGACCTTCATCGACGACAGGCGGCTGGCCTGCAGAATGATCCGCTCCTCCTGGATGCCGATCACCTGGCTGGCCCGCAGCAGGTTGACCTGCGCCCGCAGCTCGTGCAGGCCTGCGTGTTTGTCTTCCGGGCGGCTGGGGAGCACGCTTTCAATCAGGGCCACGATCGTCGTCGTCAGCCACTCGACCAACAGCACCACCGGATACCCGACCAGCGCGACGGCCCACATCAGCGGGCTGAGCGTGACGCAGACCCACTCGGCATACTTGATCGCCAGCACCTTGGGGACGAGCTCGCCGATCAGAACGGTCGCCGCGGTAAGCGGCACGACGAAGCAGATTAGCGCGACGAGGTCGGCCATCGGCCCGTCGAGGTGCAACCAGCGCTCCAGCACGGGCGAAAGCTTTTCCTCGACGCTCGCCCCGCCCGCCGCGGCGCCAATCACGCCGGCCATCGTCATGCCGAGCTGGGCGACGGCAAGACTGGCTTCCATCCGGTTCTTCATTCGCAGCGCGGTCGCCGCGCCGCGCACGCGGCGATCTGCCAGGGCCTTCAGCCGCTCGGTGCGAACCGAGGCCAGCGCCAGCTCATACGCGGCAAACAGGGCGGTCAGAGCCACCATGGACAGGATCGTAATGACGACCGTCAGACTCATCGCAACTCCAGGTGCAGTAACATCTTGCGCGGCGTCAGCGAGGGCTGTCGCGGGTGGGCCTCGTCCTCAGAATACAAGCGGGCTGGAGGCTCGCCTAGTCGAGGGCAATTGGCTGGCAGGCACGCCTGAAGCCCGCGGCGGATGCGACAGCGGTCGAAAGACGGCGGCGAATACCGCGATGACATAGGCCAATACGAGCATAGCCCAGATGATCTTGCCAAGGTGGGTCTCGGGTGGTCGCCAGCTCACGACCAGCAGTCCCACGAGCGTGAGCAGGCCAAGCGTGGCCGCGAAGACGTCGGTTGGCATCCACGAGCCACCGGCCAGTCCGATCGCCACGCCAACCATCAGGATCATCAGGTCGCGTACCGAGTATTGATGGCGCGGCGGCGGCGCTGGTGGTGGAGACGATAGCTGCGTCGGCTCAAGGTGGCGTTGCCGGTCTTCGCGCGAAGGACAATCGGGCGGTGCGAGTTGGAAGTCGTCAGATTCGTCTTTGGCGGGCATGGACTCAATGGCTCGTTCAACCTGTAGCCGCCGTCGCCTCCGGCTCCGGGTTAAACGATGGGGCGCCCTACTTCGTCTCGACGACCCAGATGTTGCGGTAGCGAACGGGGTTGCCGTGATCCTGTAAGTAGATCGGCCCCGGCTCCGGGCCGGGCTTGTTGGGAGCGGCAGTCGTCGAGCGCTCGCCGGGCAGTTCGACGTCTTTGTGAATCACCACGCCGTTGTGGGCGATCGTGACTCGCGGATTCTTGACGAGCTTGTCTCCTTCGTACACGGCGGCCGTGTAGTCGATGTCGTACGTCTGCCAAGCCAGCGGCGGCAGGCACATGTTCACGTCGGGGGCCTTTACGGAATAGAGCCCGCCGCACTCGTTGTTTTCGCCCTTCAAGCCGAACGAATCGAGCATCTGGCACTCGTACCGCGCGCCGACGTAGATGCCACTGTTGCCGCGGGCCTGGCCACGGTCTTCCGGCTGATAGGGCAGGCGGAACTCGATGTGCAGCTTGCAGCTGCCGAACTCTTGCTTGGAAGTGCAGCCCTGCTGCAGCAGGCCGTCCTCGGTCAGCTTGCCGCCGCTGAACGCGTCGGCCGACTTGCCGTCGAAGAGCACGACGGCGCCCGCGGGCGGCGTCGCGCCGAGCGTCGGGCTCTTTCGTTCGACCTTCTTGAGCTCGCCCAGTACATCGCCGTCCGAGTTGCGGATCGTCACAGCGCCGTCCTTGATCGTGGCCGTCGCCGCGGTTCCTTTGAGCGTGACGACGCCATCCGTCAGCTCGCCGTCGCCTTCGTGCTTTTCGCCCTGGTCCCAGCCGTCGCCCGGCAGGCCGCCGTGATAGCCCACGGCGTGAAACTTGCCGCCGCCCAGGGCGATGACCTGCAGGCCGAATTTTCGGTCGCCGTCGTTGGACTTGAGCGTGCCGGTGTACTCGCCCTGAAAGGCGAAATCGGAGTCGGTCTTGGCCGGGTCGGTGTAGGCCGGGCCTTTGGCAAAGGCGGCCGCGGCGATCAGCAGGCAAAGCGTGCAGGAAACAAAGCGGGCAACGAGCATGGGAGTATTTTCCAGGAAAGGGATTTAGTTGGTGCGATCGTCAACGGCTTCTTCGAGGATCTTGGCGTACGCCTGTTTGGCCACGTCGTAGGCGGCGCGTGCGGTTTCCTTTTCGGTGGCCCGTGTCTGCTTCACCTTCTGGTTCCAGCAGGTCTCGACGGCGTCCAGGCACCACTGGGCGCTGCGTTTGCTGGCGCGGATCGGCTTGCCGTCCAGCTCGACGAATACGGGATTGGTGTGCGAGCTCGGGAAAATGCGTACGGCGATCCAGCTCGACGTCTTCGGCGTGTAATCAAACGTCAGCTCGCTCAGCTTGCCGTCGGCCTCGATCTCTCGCTTCTCGACTGGGTAGCCGTTGACGATCAGCTCGACCGGCACCTTGCGAGTGGCGCCGACGCGTGACCGCTCCAAGTGCCAATAGGGCTTCTGGTCCAGCCGCAGCGACTTGATGGTCTGGCCGTTCCAGGTGTCCGGCTCGGCATTGAGGTACGCCGCGACGTTGACCTTCACTTTCAGCGGCTGGCCCGACTTCGCAGCGAGGAAGCTGGCCCGGCCCTTGTCTCCCCTTTCGCCGACGCCGAAACCGTTCACCGAGAATTCGGTCAAGTGCGAGAGCCCGTCGCCGACATAAGAGCGGCCATCGCGGAGGCCATCGACCCAGGAGTCGAAGTCGAGCTGCTGTCGTTGCTTCGCCGGGTCGAGCTTCACGTAGATCCGTCCCAAGCCGACCTTGTCGCCGTAGATGCACGGGAAATCCGTCTCGCCGCTGATCCGCGTCGTCATGCCGCAATTCAACGTGTGATACCAGACGTTCAGTTCCCACACGGCCGGCGTATCGACCGAGGAGATGAAATCGCAGACGCCGTGGACCGTATCGACGACGAACTCGTTGGCCCCGATGCCGTCGAAGGGCGGCATCGCGTAATCGGGCAGCTTGTCGGCCGCCCGGCTCTGCACGCCCGGCGGCGGCCCTCGGCCTTGCAGCGGAATCCGCTCGCCATTGAGCCCGTAGTCGGGCAGTTGCAGGCCCCAGCCGCTGTGCGAGAAGCCGACCACGCCGCCCTGCTTCTTGCCCCAGTCGAGGATCGGCAGGTCCCACGTCGGCCACTCGCCGATTTGCTCGGTCTTCGTGCCTTTGAAGTGGCCGCTCTGGCCGCTGAATTGCCAGTCGAACTCGGTTTCCTGGGGATAGGTGTAGTCGTCTTCCTTTAGCCGCAGCAGACACAGATGGCCGGCGTGCTGGCTGGGAAAGCCGGAGACTTCCACGTCG
>DASRJB010000676.1:0-2945 GCA_035649715.1 Pirellulaceae bacterium | reverse complement strand
TCTTTAGCGCCGCGCGTTTTTCCTGGATGAAATTCGCGTGGTGCGGAATGTGGTCAGTCACGCGCTCCAGCAGCGTCTGCAGCGTCAGCGGCCCCGCCTCGCTGTGCTTTCCGATCCGCTGAAAGTCGCCGTCCGAAAGCGTCCGCAGAATTCGTACGACTTGCCCCCGGCAGGCCTCGATCAGGTTCAGTTCCTCCGCCAGGTCGCGCCGCTCGTAGGCCAGCCGCGCGGCGAATACGTCCGGGTCGCCGCCGAACATCGTCGGCTCGTTTTCCGCAATCACCCGCTTCAGCCGATCGGCATAAACGATTTCAAAGTCGGCGATGTGGCAGACGCACTCCAGTGTGGACCACTTGCCCGCAATCGGCCGGGCCAGGGCTTGCTCGCGCGTCATTCCCCGCGTCGCCTCGCGGAGCAGCTTTGGCCCGGCGGCATAGGCATCGATCAAAGCGGCCTGCGACATGGCAATCTCCCGAATGAGGCGGCAACTGGCGGGAATAAGCCAGCCGCTCATGGTATCTTCCCTGGGTGAGCCGTTCCATCCGCGCGGAGGCTGTCCCATGAGCCGCGTAGCCCAACTTCTGACCCTGGCGGCAGTTGCGTCTTGCGCGGGGTGCAGCCTGCCCGTCTCGGTCCACCCGCTTACGGACCAGGCCACCTCGACGATCGACGAGCGGCTGATCGGGCACTGGGAAACGCTGAAACTCGGCGGCGAAATCGATGCGGGGAAAGACCCGCAGCGGTTTGTCATCGGCCGCGTGCAAGACAAAGCCAAGGTGCTGGAGATGGTCGGTCTGGAGCTGGACGGCGATACGGTGAAGGTCAATCGCACGCCCGCCTTCGCGACAAAGCTGGGCGACGAGTGCTACCTGAGCATCCTCAACAACCCCGAGGAGCCCAAGGAGAAGCACGTCTATCTGATCCAGCTGTACCGCGTCGAGGACGATCGCCTCAAGCTGTTCTTCATGCGGCCCGACGTAATCGGTCCGGCGATCGAGCGGGGCGACCTCGCGGGCGAGGTTGTCCGCGAGCCGCCCGACGAGAGCGCGCCGCCGCCGGAACAAGTGAAGCCGAAATACAAGAGCATCAAGATCACCGCCTCGTCGAAGGAACTGGCCGCATACCTGACGCCGCGCGGCACACTGCCGTTTCATACGCAAGAGTTCTTTCAGTTCCGCCGCGTCGAGCCAAACTAGCGGCTTCAAAGTTCGGGCACGTATTCCACTGCCGCTCCCGCCGCATGATCGACGCCGCGGCGGGCGAAGAGGGCGAAGATAACCAGCGACAAAGCCATGATGCCGATGGCCGCCACGTAGGGCAGCGGCGGCGAGACGTGGAACAGCGGTACGGCGATCAGCGGACCCAGCACGCGGGCCAGGGAGCTGGTGCTTTGGGCGACGCCCAAGATGCCGCCCTGCTTGGCCGGGTCGCTCCGCCGGCTGATCAGCGACTGCAGCGAGGGCGTCATCAGCGAGAAGCCGGTGACCTCGACCGCTGCCGCCACGAGCAGCATCCACAGCTGACCGCCGCGCGTGGCGGCGATCAGCAGGGCAAACCCGGCGATCGTGACGACTCCGCCCGCCAGGCACAGCGGCACTTCGCCGACCCGCGGCGCCAGCCGCCGGACGAGCAGGCCTTGAGCGATGCTGAGCATGAAACCGATGAAGGCAAAGAACAGCAGCACCTGCCGGAAGCTGAAGCGGAACTGCAACTCCTCCGAGCTGAGCAGGAGCGAGAGCGTCGTCTCAAAGGCGGCAAACGACACGACGCTCGCGCAGGCCGTCGCCAGCAGCGCCGGCACCGACGGCGTGGTGAACGCGTCGCGCCACGCCCGCAGATCGAAGAACGAATGGCCGGCGGGATGCGCGCCGGGGCGCAGCGACTCGGGCAACAGAAAAATGGCCATCAGCAGCGCAAGGGCCGATAATCCCGCGGCGGCATAGCCCGGGCCGGGACTCGCCGCGACTTGCGCCGCGCTCGCTTGAGCGCCCCAGCCGAGCGCCGCCGCGCCGAGGAGCGGTCCGAAGGTAAAGCCGAGGCCAAACGCCGCGCCGATCATCGCCATGCCTTTGGCCCGGTTGGCCAGCGTCGTCACATCCGCGATGTAGGCCTGGGCCGCCGGAATCGTCGCGCCGGCAATCCCCGCGCCGATTCGCGCCACAAACAGTAGCGGCAAGCTGCGCCAGACCGTGGCCACGCCGAACAGCAAATAGAATCCCACGGAGCCGACCAATCCAACGATCAGCACCGGCCGCCGGCCGATCCGATCGGACAGCCGACCCCACAGCGGCGAAAACAAGAACGTCATCGCCGAGAAGCTCGACATCAAGAGGGCGATCTCCCAGCCGTGCTCATCGACGCCGAACGACTTGGCATACACGGGCAGCAGCGGCAGCACCATCCCGAAGCCCAAGAGGTCGATGAACACGGTCAGGAAGATCACCACCAGCGACCCGCGGCTCGGCGGCCTTCCGGCGAGCGGCTCCGCCGCTTCCCGCGCGGAATCGTAAGGGTTGATCGCGGCGGGCTTCGATTCGGACTTCATGCGGCGAGCTAGAGCGAGGAACGTGTCGGTGGTTTGTATTCGTACTGGGTCCTGCATACTCCGTACAGAGTACACGGCCCAACAGGTCTGTCGGGTGAGACGTCCGGGCAGCGGACGAAATCAGAACAGCTCCGCGATCGGCGGAGTTTCGGCGAAGCGGGCGAGGTCGCGGGGGACGGCGGGATCGAGCCGCATCTGGCCGATGTCGAACTGAGCGTGCAAGAGCGTCGAGAGCAAATTGGCCGGGGCATAAGGCGCCGTGGCCGGCGCGTCGTTCCGTTTCGACGACTGGCCGATGATCTGTCCGTGCGCCAGCCCGCCGCCGGCAAAGGCCAGCGTGCAGAGCTTGGGATAGTGGTCGCGGCCGCCGCGGGCGTTGATCGTCGGCGTGCGGCCGAAA
>DASRJB010000675.1:0-3930 GCA_035649715.1 Pirellulaceae bacterium | reverse complement strand
GGATCGTGATGCGGGGGCGCACGGTGCTGTTCCTGTTTCTGTGTGCGCCACCTTGATCCATGGCACCTGCCAGCCGTCGTGGCGGGTTTGAACGCGATTGTGACTCGCTGCGTGGCCCTGGATTGTAAGGCCGCGGCTTGGATCGGAACGTCGTGATCTGTAGTGAACAGATTATAGCAGACGACCTCCGTCTCGAACCCTCAGTAGAGGGGTAGGGCGTGAACGATTCTGCATTTCGCCCGGCTCTCCCACGAGGCCCGCCTCTCCATCCCGCCGGCGTAGACGCCGGGGCTAAGCGGGTTCCGTCAGCAACCCCAATGTGCCAAGGCCGTAGAACGTGTATTCGACGTCGTGCGCGGGATCCCATTCCGCGCCGCGGAAGCCCCCGTCGTCCAGGGCGAGCGATTGGGCGTAGCGGCGGGCGGCATCCAGGTCAATCTCTGCCGCGCCGCCGAGGTCCTGGAGCGTGAGCAGGCCGGTGAACGTGCTCAGCAGATCGGCGATGGGAATTCGCGTGTTGGCCCGCAGGCCCCCTTCGTCGGTCTGCATTTCGGCCAGGAAGTCGATCGTGCCCCGGCGCGTCTCCTCGTCCACGCTGCTCAGGATGCGGAGCGAGCCGATGGCCGCCGCGGTCGGATTGGTGCCGGCCCGCTTGCTGGCGCGGATTTCGCGAAAGCCTCCTTCCTCGCAAACTTGCGAGTGGAGGAACGCCACAATCTGGTCCGGCTGCTCCGGCTGCCGGTCGATCAATTGCAGGCAGAGCAGGACGAGAAAAGTGTGGTAGGTGCTGCTGGCAGAGCCTTCCGCGCCTTTGGCATAGCCGCCGTCGGGACGCCGCAGCCGGGCCAGCGCGGCGGCCACTGCGTCGGGCCAGCCGAGAGCGGAGTCGTGGAAGATGTCGATCCCCGCGGCTGTTTGGAGCAGCGACGCCCCATAGACCAGCGACAGGAAATCGACGATCGATTCCTGCCCGGACAGCCGCGAGGCGAGAAACGCGGCCGCCCGCTCGGCCGGCGGGCCGTACAGCTCGCCGAGCAACGCCAGCGACCTCAGGGCAAAGCCGGTGTAATAGAGGTCGCTGCCCCCTTCGCGGCCGGCGAAGCCGCCATCGGGTCGCTGGGCCGCAAGGACGTATTTCGCATGGCGGGTGCGGATTTCCTCCGGCAGCTCGGCAATTCCTGCAGCCAGGCGGAGCGTCAGGGCTTCCAGGTAGGTGGGCATCGGACCAAGACCATCGTAGTCGGCTGGGTGAGCAGGGGAACCACGAAATACACGAAAGACACGAAAGAGGCAGTTCCGACGTTTCGCGTTTTTCGTGGTTTTTCTGGTTCGGCTGACGGTCGATGGATGGGCGGGCGAGGTTTAATCCGTTACCCGCTTTCGGGAGGCAGTTTATGTCGCGGTTATTGACGGCGATTCTGCTCTCAGTTCCAGCCGCAGCCTGGTCGCAGCAGGTCGAGCCGCCCAGGCCGGCGGCCGCACCCGCTCAGCCGCCGAAATACAATCCCAACGACCCGAAGTCGGTCCTCGACTACATCAACAAGGAGATCGACGTCGTTTTGCACGATCGAGACGCGCTGCGGTCGGTCCTGCGGCTAGGGGAGCTGGAAGCGCTGTTTGCCGGCTTGCCGCAGGATGCTCCCGAGCTCCGCGATGGGATCGCCCAGGCGAGGATCGGCATCCTCAACATGCGCGACAAGGTCTATATCCACTCCATTACTCTCGAGGCGCTCTTGCAAAAAGTGCGCGACGATCCGGACAACTTCCGCGAGGTGTATTGCCTGGGCCAGAAAATCTTTGCGGAGGTCTATCAGCCCGCATTCATCGTGGAGCCCGACGAATGTGCCAAGAAAGTGACCGCCGTGCGCGAGGTGCTAGCCAAGGTGGAGCAGGCGGCGATCAGCGATCTGACAAGGAAACAGCTCACCCGCTCCTTAAGGACCGTAGACGATCTCGACAAGGACATCGCCCTGTCGCTGGAAACCCGCAAAAAGCAACAGGCGCTGATCGGCCAGGACGCGGCGCAGTTCAAGGTCGAGACCTGGCTTAACGGCAGCGAGCTGGCCGCGGACGACCTGAAAGGAAAGGTGCTGTTGCTGGACCTCTTCCACGCCGCCAACTTCATCCCCGATGATTCCGACTACCAAGAGTGGCTCGGCCATTTGCAGCGGCTTGCCGAGTGGCAGAAGAAGTACGCCGAGCGCGGCCTGTTCGTGATCGGGCTGACGGGCGACAACAACGTGCGGTGGGACGAGGCGAAGCAAGCGCCCGTGCGGGTTCGCGCTGTAAAGGAGCGCGTCCCGCAGGCCGAGCAGCTCGCCCTCCTCAAGCGCCTCATCGAAAAACACGAGCTCAAGCACCGCGTGGCGATTCAGCAGCGCGAGGAGCATTTCAAGACGATCATGTACTACCCGTCATTGACGCAGCCGCACGTGATCGTCGTCGATCGGCAGGGCAAGATCCGCCTGATTCGCGGCGGCGTCAGCGAGAAATTCACGCGCGACATCGATCAGGCGCTGGCGTCGCTGCTGGGCGAGTAGCTGCTATTGTGAGCCTGGACGGCCGCACTTCTAATGTGTCCGTTGCAGGACCTCTTCGTCTTCGCGGAGCATTCAACTATGTGGCGGGCATCGGCAGCGATTGTCGCGATTCTCGGCCTGGTGACCGCGGCCTGGGCCCAGGAGACTCCGCCGGCGACAACCGCGGCGAAGTCGTCCGCCCAAAAACTCAAGGAGGATCCCAACGACGTGCAGGCCCTGAACGAGTACTTCGAGCAGGCCATGTCGAGTGCCGTCAAGATCATGGAGCTGCAGCCGGAAGCGGCCCGGAAGCAGCTCCAGGAGATTTCGAAATCCCTCGGCGAGCTGAAGCCGAGCGCGCCGCCGGCAATCAAACGGGTGGAGACGGCGAAGGTGCATGTCACGCGGTATCTGAAGGAGATCGAAATTCAGCAAACTCCTCTGGCCGACATCGAGCAGAAGCTGACCGCCAACCCCGACGACACCGAAGCCCTTTCGCATTACGTCTTTAAGATGACGCAGAGCATCGAGAGGGCCATCAAAAGTTCGCCGGACGAGGCGGCGAAGCTGCTGGAGGCGTTTCGGGCCGGCCTGAAGAAGACCTCCGAGAACGCCAAGGAAGCCGCGACGAGGACGCAGGCCGGGACGGAGAGCCGGAACACGTTCCGGCTGGAGCGCTCCATCGAAAGCGCCCGAACGCAGCTGGCAGTGATCGGCAAGGACGCCGCGCCGCTCGACGCCCTCGCCTGGGTCAACGGCTCGCCGCTGGCCGACAATGACCTCAAGGGCAAGGTGGTGCTGCTGGACTTCTGGGCCGTCTGGTGCGGCCCCTGCATCCGTTCGTTTCCGCACCTCCGCGAGTGGAACGAGAAGTACGGCGAGAAGGGCCTGGTGACGATCGGCCTGACGCGCTACTACGAATTCGATTGGAACGCTGATGCGAAAACGGCCGTGCGCGTTCCCGGTCTGTCGCACGAGAAAGAGCAGGAGATGCTCGTCAAATTCGCCGAGCTGCACGGCCTGAAATACCGCTTCGGCCTCCAGTCCGACGAGAGCAGCCTGGCGAAGTTCTACGGCGTCACGTTCATCCCGCAGGTCGTCGTCATCGATCAGCAGGGCAAGGTCCGCCTGATCCGGGTCGGCAGCGGCGACGAGCAAGCCGCCGCGATCGCCGAGCTGCTGGAGAAGCTGCTGGGTCCGTAGCCGACGCTGCCAGCGTCGGCGCAGCACTGTTGTCGGCGAATAGCCGCCGGTGTAGTAGCGCGTGTCGCCATCGGTTCCCAGGTAGCTGCCGTCGGGCAGCGAGGAATCCCACATCTGATCGTAGAGACCGCCGTAGTCGCCGTAGCCGGAGCCGAATCCGCCGGAAGCGTAGTTGCTCTCGAAGGTCAGGTTCTCGAAGAAGTTCGGA
>DASRJB010000674.1:0-6896 GCA_035649715.1 Pirellulaceae bacterium | reverse complement strand
GGATGCAGCGCATCTTACTACCGAATCGCGAACTCGATCATCCCCTCGCCGAACTTTCGACCCTGGTATTTGGCGCCGGCCTTGCGATCTTCGATCGACAGCTCCAGGCGATATTTGCCGGGCGCAATCTCGTCGGGCAGGTAAATCCGGTACCACAGATAATAGTCGCGGCGATGGTTGCGGCAGACTTCCTTGTCCAGCGGCAATTCCCGCTCGGCGACGATCTGACCGCTGGCATCGAGGATTTCGTACCGCCCCTGAAGCTCCGTCTCATAGCCGGCGGCGCTCTTGTGCTCGGCGGCAAAGTTCTCCACCTCGACGTACAGGATTACCTGCTGCTTGGGCGCAAACTCGCTTCTCGGAAACTCCGTGTACCAGCCGTAGGAATCGACCTTCTCGCAGAACGCCAGATTCCGGAGCTCCAGCTTGCTCGCCATAGACAGGTCGGCCGTCGCCTCGCGCAGCGACTTCAGCACTTTCGCACTCCGCAGCGGCGTGCGGTGGGCCTCGTCGGGCGACAGCCACACGCCCAATCCGAACATCAGGTTTTTGTAGGCTTCCTGCTGCGGCGGGTCGAGCGAATCGACGGCCGCCACCGCGTCGTCCAGGCGGTCTGCCAGCAAATAGGCCAGCCGCAATTGCTGCTCCAGTCGCGGCAGCTCTTCGTCCTTGGCATTCCTCGCCTGCCGCTCGCGAATGTCGGCTTCCAAGGCCGCGGTGAACTCTTTGCGGAGTCGCTCAATCTCGGCCCGCCGCTCCTCGCTGCTGGGAACGGAGCCGCTCGTCGCCGCCGGCGCGACAGCAGCCGCTGCTAGCGGCGGCTGCAGTGGCGTGGGCTGCCGGTCGGCAGAGCTGGCAGCTGCGGCACGCACCGAACTGGCCGAGACAATCGGCGCCAGCCCCGGCTCGACTGTCGCCTGCGGCGGCGCAGCCGCGCTTGGCAGCGATGAGGCAATGGGAGTCGCGGGCGGCAGAGCCTGCAATGCTGGCGCTGTCGGAGCTGGTGGCCGCTGATACTGGGGTGGCACCACGGCCAGCGCGGGAGCCGGCGGCCGTGGATCGATCAGCTGCGAGTGCTTAGGCGGTGCAGCGGGCGGAGGATTGGGATCGAGCGGCAGGACAGCCGTGCTAGGCGCCGGCCCCGCCGGGGCACTTTGCGGAGTGGCCGCCTCGTCCGAAATCGACGCCGCCACCGGCCGCAGCGCCGTCGGATAGCCGCGGGCCGGCGGTTGAATCGGAAGGTCGGCGTCCGACGGACCTTCCAGCCAGGCTCCTCCGGCGCAGCCTGCTGCGCCTGCGGCGGCCGCGATCAGGATGCCCAGTAGGTGCTTCATGTGTCGCCGAATCTGGATGGCCAATTTGGGCGGCGGAATGTACGAAACGGGCCCTGGAACGACAAGTCAGACTGTGGCCTGGCGCGGACCGAAATTCGAGGTAAGGATAATTCGGCTCGCTGCCGGAAGTTGAAATCGCCTCAATTGTCATAAGCGCTTGTGGGGAAAGCAGTTGCGCGACGGATCTCACATTACTGACATAAGCACTAGAGGCGAGAACGGGAATTATCCCTTACCGTTGGACCGCGACCCGCAGTGCCCCACGCAAACACGGATGCGCAACCTCTACTGTACATATTATAAAATATGTCCAGTAATTGGACAAGGCCGTAGTTGCATCGCTGCCATCCGTCAGTCGGCTCTGACAGGCCGCTGCAGAATCTTGACCGAGAAGATGGCGTGATTCGAATCGGGCATGGTGGTCCTGCAGCTCCTCGTCCGCTCGCGCGGGCGACCGCGCCTTCCGTCGTTGACCACGGCGCAGCGGCGATTTAGAGTGCAGTGCGCCAGCTGGCCGTTGCTCCTCGCTGCCCCTTTCCGAGTTTTCTGCGCTGCGGTCCGGATTCGTAATGCTTGCCAAGCGCGTGATTCCCTGCCTGGATGTCGATCGCGGCCGCGTCGTGAAAGGGACGAACTTCCTGAACCTCCGCGACGCCGGCGACCCAGTCCAGGTGGCGGCCCGCTACGAGCAGGAAGGGGCCGACGAGCTGGTGTTTTTGGACATTACGGCCAGCCATGAAGGGCGCGACATCATGCTCGACGTGGTCCGCCGCACGGCCGAGCAGGTCTTTATGCCGCTGACCGTGGGGGGCGGGATCCGCACGATCGACGACATCCGCGCCCTGCTCAACGCCGGGGCCGATAAGGTCTCGATCAACTCCGCCGCCTGCAAGAACCCGCAGTTCGTCGCCGAAGCCGCCCGGCGGTTCGGCAGCCAGTGTATTGTGGTGAATATTGACCCGAAGAGGGTCAGGGGTCAGGAGTCAGGGGCCAGCGGCCAGGAGCCAGTAGCCAGGAGCCAGGGACCAGTGGGCCAGGAGTCAGGATCGACCACCCACCACTCACCACTCACCACTCACTCCTTCGAAGTCTTCATCAACGGCGGCCGCGTTCCGACGGGGCTGGAAGCGGTTTCCTGGGCCAGGCGGGTGGAGGAACTGGGGGCGGGAGAGATTGTCCTGACCAGCATGGATTGCGATGGCACCAAGGACGGGTACGATTTGGAGATTACGAGCAGCGTCAGCCGGGCGGTGACCATTCCCGTGGTCGCCAGCGGCGGAGCGGGCCGGCCGGAGCACCTGGCCGACGCGATCCTGATCGGCCGGGCCGACGCGGCCCTGGCGGCGAGCATTTTCCATTTCGGCGAGTACACTATCCGGCAAACCAAAGAAATCATGGCCGCCCGCGGCATTCCCGTACGTTTGTAGCGGAAAGAGAATAGTCGGCGGAGCGCAGCTAGTTCCCTGGGGAGATTGAAATGTCACATGGAGCCAACGGCGACCAGGTAGTCAAAGAGCGCGGCGCGGTCCCTTCGGCCGACGACCTCATCAACAAGATGTCGGTCGAGATGCTCGACGTCGAGGTCAATAAGTTCTTCCGGGCCCTGGTCAAGCTGGAGGGCAGCGACTTGCACATGAAGGTTGGCAAGCCGCCCTGCGTGCGGGTCCGCAACGAGCTCAAGCCGCTCAACCACCCGGTGATCGAGCGCCGCGAGATGGCCGAGTATCTCGTGCCGATGATGGGCGAGCGGAGCCGGCGGATTTTCGACGAAGAAGGTGGGGCCGACTTCTCGCACACCTGCGACGTGGACGGCGTCAAGTGGCGGTTCCGCGTCAACATCCTGCAGCAGAGCGGCTGCATGGGCATGGTCGCCCGCCGCATCAGCATCAAGATTCCGAACTTCGAGGGGCTGTATCTGCCGCCGTCGATCGAGGGCCTGTGCAATTACGACCAGGGGATGATCCTGCTGGCAGGAGTGACCGGCTCCGGCAAGAGCACGACCATCGCCTCGATGCTCGACTACATCAACCACCGCGAGCGGGTGCACATTCTGACGCTGGAAGACCCGATCGAGTTCATCTTCACCGAGGACAAGGCGCTGATTAACCAGCGCGAAGTCGGCTTCGACGTCAAGGACTTCAAGATCGGCATGAAGCACGCGGTCCGCGAAGATCCGGACATCATGCTCGTCGGCGAAATGCGCGACGAAGAGACGTTCATGACGGCCATTCACGCGGCCGAGACCGGCCACCTCGTGTTCGGCACGATCCACGCCTCCAGCTCCCCTTCGACTATCGGCCGCATCCTGGACCTGTTCCCCGAGGCGATGCACAAGGCCATCCGCAGCGCGATCGCCTTCAACATGAAGGGGATCGTCGCCCAGAAGCTGCTCAAGAGCATCAAGCCGGGCGTGCCCCGCGTGCCGACCTGCGAGATCATGACCTTCACGACGATGATCAAGAAGCTCGTGCTGGAGGCCCAGGACAACAAGCTGGCTGACGCGATCCGCATTGGCGCGGCCGACGGCATGCAGGATTTCACCATGAGCCTCAAGCAGCTGATCGACGACCAGCTCATCGACCGACCCACCGCCTTTGAAGTTGCACCGAATCCCGACGCCCTCAAGATGGCGCTCAAAGGGATCAATGTGGCGCAGCCCGGGATCATCTGATGCTTCGCACTGCTTCTTGGATGAGCAGCGGGACGCTGCTCACCGCCGCGCTCCTCGTGCTTTCCGCCGGCGGCCAGCTGGCGGCCCAGGACGCGTGGCCCGCCTACACCGCGCCCTTTCAGCGCGGGCCGGGCTTCTACCTGGCCTTCTGGAAGATTTTCGCCCTCTTGTTCATCGTCTGGATGTGGGTGAAATCAGCCGACTGGGTCAGCCGCGACAGCCGGGAGCTGGGTGAGGCGATCGGCCTTCCGTCCCGGATCTGGAACCCGGTGATGGTGTTTTCGTTCTTGATCGGCTTCCTGGCCGCGGTGACGATTCCCATCTTTTTTGCCGGCGGGCTCGTGGCGCTGCTCGCCTATGCCGGGCCGTTCATTGCCTACGTTGCCATCCGCAACGGCAAAGTCACTGACGACCAGAAGGTCTTCACGCCGTCGCACCTGAAAAACTGGTTCGCCAATCTCGGCAAGCGGACGCGCAAGGCCCGCGATGCCCAGCACGCCTGGCAAATGGGCCCGCAGGTCGACATCTCCGCCGTCGGCCCACTGCAGATGGAGAACCAGCAGGCCCTGATCGAGGCCCGCCAGTCGCCGGCGTATGTCTCCGTGAAATACCTGCTGGCCGACGCCCTGAGCCAGCGGACCGAGCGGATCATGCTGGATTACACCGCCGAAGGGGTCGGCGTGAATTATCTGATCGACGGCGTCTGGCACAACGCTGCGCCGAAGGTGCACGAGAAGCAGCAGCTGGACCGCCAGCTCGGCGACCAGATGCTGGCGGTGCTGAAGCGCGTCTGCCACCTCAAAATGGAAGAGCGGCGGGCCCGGCAGGACGGCAAGCTCAAGCTCGAATTTGGCGGGACGAAGTACGACGCTACCTTCAGTTCGCAGGGCACGCAGACCGGCGAGCGGGCCGTCCTCCAGTTCATTCCGATTACCAAGCACGTCCGCTCGCTGGAAGAGCTGGGGATGCGCGACAAGCTCCGCGAGCAATTGCCGGAGTTGATCGGGCCGGGTCATCACGGCCTGGTCATCTTTGCCGCGATGCCGGGCGACGGCTTGACCGCGACCTGGCAGGCCGCCCTCCGCTCGACCGACCGCCTGATGCGCGACTTTATCGCCGTCGAGGACATCCACAAGCGCGAGCCCGACGTCGAAAACGTTGATTGCTCCAAATACGACTCGGCCAAGGGCGAGACGCCCGAGGGCGTCATTCCTAAGCTGTTCCTCAAGCTCCCGGAGGTGATTTGCATCCCGGAGATCGCCAGCACCGAGGCCCTCAAGCTGCTCCTCAAGTACATCGTCACCGAGGACCGTCTGGGCATCATCAGCCTGAAGGCCAAGGATGCCGCCGACGCACTGCTGCGGGTGCTGGCCCTGAAGGTGCCGGCCAATGAGGTCGCGCCGATCCTCAAGGGCGTCGTCTATACGCGGCTGGTCCGCCGGCTGTGCGAGACGTGCCGCGAGGCCTATCAGCCCGAGCCGGCCCTGCTGCAGAAGCTGGGCATCCCGCAGGGCCGCGTGCAGGTGCTCTATCGCGAAAAGCAGCCGCCGCAGCCCGGCCAGGAAAAGAAGAAGGGCGAGCCCGAGATTTGCCCCGACTGCCGGGGCATCGGCTACAAGGGGCGGATCGCCCTCTACGAGTTCCTCGTGGTGGATGACAAGGTCAAAGAGGCCCTCGTCAAAGACCCGAAGGCCGAGACGATCAAAAAACTCGCCCGCGCCGCCGGCAACCGCAGCCTCCAGGATGAAGGCATTTTGCTGGTCGCGTTGGGTACGACGTCCATTACCGAACTACAGCGCGCCTTGAAACAGTAGGTCAGTCGGTGGTCAGTGGGTCGGTTAGTCGGTAGAGCGCCTGACCGACTGACCGATCAACCGACCACCGACTGACCGATCAACCGACCACCGACCAACCGACTGACCGCCTCCCATGATGTTCCTCGCACTCTTCGTCGTCTTTGCCTGCGTCGCGGCGGCGATCTGGTTTCAGGGGTTCTGGAACGGCATCGTGGCCTTCATGAACATCCTGCTGGCGGCGATGATCGCCACGAACCTGTGGGAGCCGCTGACGACGATGGTCGAAAACTTCGGCGCGGCCTCGTGGACCTACATGCTCGACTTCGTGCTCCTCTGGTTTCTGTTCTTCGCCGTCTTTGCCGTCCTCCGCGGGATCACCGACCTGCTCAGCCGCACGCAGGTCAAGTTCGAGCTGCCGCTGGAGATGGCCGGCCGGTCGGTCATGGCCTTGCTCTGCGGCTGGTTGATGGTCTGCTTCGTGGCGTTCACGCTCCAGATGGCGCCGCTCAACTCGGCCGAGCCGCTGGGCGCGTGGTCGAGCCCCAACTCCAAGTCGTTCCTCGTCGCCGCGCCCGAGCGGCTCTGGATGCGGTTCATGTTCGACCGCTCGCGGGGCGCGTTCGCCCGCGGCCACTATAGCGACCGGCCGCAACATCCCTCCGACCAGAGCCTGAACGTGGAGGCGTTCGACCCGCTCTCCGAATTCGCCCTGAAATACCGCCAGCGGCGCGACGAGTTCCAAAAGCAGACCGACATGCGGGTCGGCTCGGCGCCCGAGCCGGCGGCTGCGGGCCAGCCATAGGCGGCGCGAACCCGCGGCGGACCTGGACCGTACAACAGCCGTCTTGCCATGCCCCCCACCGCCCTCGCCAGCCCGAGCCAGTTGCGGCCCGACGAGAAGCCGCTGGCCGAATACCGCGCGGTCAGCCGGGCGGCTGTGGCGGCTGTCGGCCTGGGCCTGGCGTCGGCACTCGTCCTGATCACACCGCTTTTGGGGTTCGTCGCCGTGGCGGCGGCGGTCGTGGCGGTCCTGGCGCTGCGGTCGATCGCCGCGTCGAACGGGCAACTCGTCGGCCGGCTGCCCGCGATCGTCGG
>DASRJB010000673.1:0-8106 GCA_035649715.1 Pirellulaceae bacterium | reverse complement strand
ACGCCGGACTCTGCGGCCCCGGCGTTCCCGCCAGGACTCGCCGCGTGGTCGCGGCGGTTGAGCACCAGCGGCGTTTCCTTTGTCAGATCCCACAGCTTGTAATTCGACTTGGCCGCGGCTGTGAGCGCAAAATCCGTCGGCTTCTGGCTATGGGCGTGGCAGCCGCCGCAGTCGTGGCGAATCTCGCCCGGCCGCAGTTGATGCCAGGTCTGGGCCATATTGAGCATCAGCCCGCGCTTGTCGATGGTCTGAAACGTGAACGCCGTGTCGGCGGGGATCTTGGCCAGAAAGCTCGTGTCGGGATGGCCGTCGGGATCCGGCGGCTGCTGGTCTCCGGAGAACTTGCGCAGCGGAATCTCGCCGAGAATGCGCAGCCGCTCGCGGGCGTGGCTGACGAATCGCCGGCCCGAATGTGCGCCGCGCTGGCGGTCGGTGGTGGGCTCCATCGCCAGGATGCGGACGGCGTGGATCTCGTCGTTGGAATAGAGGCCGACGTCGCCGCCCTGGTTGTGCCAGGCGACCGGCATGCCGTTGCCATGGCTGGTGAAGGCATCGAGGTCCTTCCAGGGATCGTTGCCGCCGCCGAACTCGGCAGTCACCTGGCCCTCGGCGACCCTGCCGTTGGGATAGCTCTCGCGCTTGTAGAAGCTGGACGTGCCGACGAGGCCAAACGGCGTGCCCGCGGGCAGATGCGGCGAGAGCGAGCCGTCGTTGGCCAGCGGCTTGATCCGCCGCGGCTCTTTCACGCCGTAAATCCGCTCGTAAGGCACGACCGCCCGCGGCCACGACTCGTTGTAGTTCGGGTCGTTCTTGATTAGCAGCATGTCACCCGGCTGCTCGATGATCTTGCCATCCTTGGCCAGGTAGATGCCGCCATCGAGCTGCGGCAGGAACGTGTATTGATGGTTGACCGGCCCGGGCGAGTAGATCGTGAGCAGGTGATTGTCCGGCGCGCCGCTGGGATGCGTAAACTTGCCGACCTTGGGCGAATCCTTGTCGCCGAGGATCGCCGTGTCGGCGGGGCCTTCCTGGTTGAGCGAAAACGGCGTGAACGACACGGAGCCGCTGGGCATGAACGGCAGCCGGTAGTTCTTCGGCCGGCCGTTGTCGAAGCGACCGAACCGCCAGGGCGGGTTGCGCGGGTCGTTCATCCGCGCCGGGCCGAACGCCGGGTAACCGTCCGGCGGCGAGGGCGGCAGCCGGACGTAGGCCCCGAAGCCGCTGTTGTTCTGGTTGTAATATTCCTCGACGATCAGCGAGCCGTCGGAGAGCTGCGACTGGAAGTGAAAGCCGTTGCTGGCCCCGCCGGGATCGAACGCGCTGACCAGCGGGTTCCAGTTCGTGCCGTCGGGATGGATCGTCCAGATGCCCCAGGAGATGTCGCTGCGGATGCCCTGCGACTCGAGCGAGCTGAACATGATCCGCCCATCCTTGAGCACGACCGGATGCAAAGCGCCGGCGATATTGAGGTGGCCGATCTTCTCGACGTTCGTCCCGTCGTCGTTCATCACGAACAGCTGCAGGGCAATGACCGGATAGCCCTTCGGCGGGCGATAGCCCTCGCGGTTGCTGGTGAAGACGAGCCTCCCGCCGGGCAGCGGGCACGGACCCATGTTGAAGACACCGTAGTGGAAGTGCGTCGTGCCCTCTTCGCCTTTGCGATAATCGCTCGACCAGGGAGCGGCGCCGGTGTTGGGGTGGAACTCCTGCGTCGTGAGCTTGACGATCTTCCGCGTCGTGAGGTGCAGCTTGAAGATGTCCGCCCCGGCCGCCGGCGGATCCCACTGGCTGCGATTCCGCAGGTCATAGAGGTACGAATAGAAGACCCACTGGCCGTCGAAGCTGATCATCGGATCGGTGACCGAGCCGTTTCCTCCTTCGACCAGCACCTCTTCGGTGCCGTCGGGGTGCAGCAGCATCAGGTCGGCGCCCGGCTCCATCGTCACTGGCTGCGAAAAATCGGTGTAGTACCGCTTGTGGACCGTGTCGCCCGCCCGATCGGCCCGGACGTAGACGATGTCGTAGTCGTACTTGACCGTCTTGTCGCTCTTGATGTGCGGAACGTTGACGTTAATCGGTTCCTTGAAGAGTTGCTCATCGGGATCGGCGGCGAGGGCGGCCAGCGGCAAGCAGGCAACGAGCAAGCAGGGGATCAGGCGTGCCATTACAGGGGTTCCCGCAGAGGCGAGTGGTGGGAGCGAGCCGCTGCACTTTCGCAGAGGCCCATTTTCGCAGAGGCCCAGTGGCGGATCAACTTCAAGCCGGCGACGGCGACTTCAGCGGCGGCGACTGGGCATTCAGAGCCTGCACGGCCAGCGCCACGAGCGCGCAGAGCACGAGGATGAGCAAGCCGGCGGCAACTGCGACGAGCACCTCCGCCGACTGCCGCATGGCGATCCGCGCTGCCCCCAGCGCAAGCGCAACGACAAGCGTAACGATCATGAGAGTCCTGATGGGAAACTGCCACTTGCGCGGACCCGCGGGTGAGCCATGGACGATGGACCACAGCCCGCCCAGCCAAAGCGGCGCGGCGAGCACCTCGTAGCCGAGCAGGATTGCCGTCACCGGATGCTGCGCGTCTCTGGGGGACCAGCGATTGCAAAAGATCAGCAGAAAAACGGTCACGCCCAGCAGGGGCAGCGACAGGTTCGCCGCGGTTAACAGCCGCCGGCGGCGAAAGGCCGCGACCAGCGCCAGCAAAAACCCGAGAAAGCCGGCCGTAGGTCCGGTAATGACGATCGACTCAATGTGGATCGCCGCGAGGATGATCGCAGCGCTGCTGGAGGCGAACAGCAGGCCGCAGAGAACGGCAATGACTTTCATCGGACCTCTCGCAACGGTCGGAACTCACTCCCAGCGTATCACCGTCCCCGAGCGCACGCGATGCTCGCCGGCCAGGCTCTGCACCAGCAGTGCGCCTTCGTCGTCGATGCCGCGGCAGCGGCCGGCGAGCGCCTGGCCGCCCGGCTGCTCGATCGTCACGGTCTTGCCCGTCAAGAAGCACCGCTCGCGAAAGACCTTGGCCAATGGGGCGAACGAGCCACCCAGCAACTCCCCCCACCGCCGGTCGAACTGATCCAACACCGCCAGCAGCACCGCGGTCAAATCTCGCGGCAGCCCATCGTGTTCGATGAGCGCAGTCGCAATCTGTGCAAGGGCCGCTGCCTCCGCCTGCTGAATCCCGAACCCTGAACCCTGAACCCAATTGTTTACGTTCACCCCCATCCCGACGACCAGCCGGTCGCGCCAGCCGGGAACGGACTCCGAGAGGATGCCGGCGACCTTCCGGCCCGCGAGGTAGACGTCGTTGGGCCATTTCACCTGCATCGGGGCAGCGGGCGCGAGCGACTGGAGGGCCTCGCAAACGGCCAGGCCCGCGGCCAGCGCGACCTGCGGCCAGCGGTCGGGCGGCAGTTGCTCGGGCGGGGCCTCGAGCACGAGCGAGAACGTGAGCGCGCCGTCGGCGGACCACCAGCGATTCGCGCCGCGGCCGCGGCCGGCCGTCTGCCGCTCGGCCAGCACCAGGAGGGGCAGCTGGGCCGCGCCTTCGGCGGCCAGGGCCAGCGCCCGGTCGCTCGTGGAGGCGAGCGTCTCGTGAAAGTCAATTCGCGCGATAAGGTTGCTGGCGGCGAGGCGGGGGAGATCGAATCTCATGCGGAGTCGATCCAGCGAAACGTGCTCGATCCGGCTTTGGCGAAAGCCGCGTTCAGGCCAGCGACTTTTGCAGTTCCAGCAGATTGTCCAGATGCCCCTTGGCCTCGCCGACGGATTCGCGGGCGGCGGCCTGGGCGAAGGGGGCCAGGTTCAGCTGTTCGGCCAGCCGCTCGCAAACGGCGACCAGCTTCCGCTGCCGGTCGATGAGCAGGTTGAGCAGGTACTTCAGCGACAGATCGTGGAGCGACGTGAACGACAGGGGAAACTCGCCGTAATCGACCGTGCCGCTGCCGTCGAGCACGAGCGTGGCCAGGCGATCGATGGTCCGCCGCTGATCTTCGACGATCTGCCCGAGCACCGCCTTGGCACGCTCGCTGGCCTGCAGATCGGCCGGCGGGGCGTAGCTCAAATACATCGACAGCGAGCGCTCGTGGAGCACGAGGATGCGGTTCAGGACGTCGGTCGTGCTCGGCGGGCTCATGAGCATGGCGGGCGGGCTGTCTGGGATGCGGCCGGTTCAGGAGAGCAGGTTGCGGGCGGCGGCGAGCGTCACGGCGCTGAGCCAGTCCCAGCTGACGATGAGCAGGGCCGTGGGCAGCGTGATCAGCCACAAGTAGGCCCCGCCGAGCGAGACGTCCGAGAACGAGTGGGGCGGGCGGTCCCGCGGCTCTTCGTCGATCGTCATCACCTTGGCGACCCGCAGGTAATAAAACAGGCAAACCGCCGTGTTGATGCCGCCGACGATGAGCAGGATCAGCAGGAACCGGCCGCTGATGCCGGCCGCCTCGAGCGACTGCCAGCCATCGACCAGGGCGGCGAAGATCGCGAACTTGCCGATGAAGCCCGACAGCGGCGGCAGGCCGATCAGGCCAAACAGCGTCACGGCGAAGCAGACCACGGTCAGCGGCGAGCGGCGGACCAGGCCCGCGTAGTCGGCCAGGTCCTCGCTCCGCATCGCGTTCCGCAGGAAGGCCACGACGGCGAATGCAGCCAGATTCATGAACAGGTAGACGGCCATGTAGATCGCCAGCGCGGCAATCGCCTGCTCAGCACCGGCCTTGTTGATTCCGGCCATCGCCACGGCGGCCGCGACCGGCATCATCATGTAGCCGGCGTGGGCGATCGTCGAATAGGCCAGCAGCCGCTTCAGGTTGTTCTGGCCGTAGGCCGCCAGGTTGCCGAAGGTGCAAGTGATGATGGCGAAAAAGGCGATCAGCTTGGCCGTGAACGTGCGGACGGGCGCCAGCGCCTCGGTCGGCGTTTGGGCGGCCGCCACCGCGGTCACTGGCTTCGCGGCGGGCTCGTCGGCCACGTTGAACAGCGCGGCCGACTGTGCCGCGGCTCCTGCCTTGGCCTGTATGGCTGCCGTACGCTGTCCCGGTGCGAAACCTTCCGGCGGCAGCGTGCTGACGCCGAGCGCCACGCGCACCAGCAGTGCCAGCGCCGCCGCCTTGCTGGCAATGCTGAGGAAGGCATCGACCTCGGCCGTCGCCCCCTCGAACACGTCCGGGCACCAGAAGTGGAACGGGACCGCCGAGAGCTTGAAGGCGAGGCCGACGGAAATGAACAGACCGCCCATGGCGAGCACCATCAGCTCGCTGCCGGAGAGATTGTCTGCCGCGATCCGCCCGGCGAGCGTGGCGGCGATCGTGGGCAGGTGGGCCGTGTTCAAGAGGCCCGCGATCAGGCTGATGCCATAGAGCATTACGCCCGCCGCGCCGGCCCCGTACACCGAGTACTTCAGCGCGGCCTCGCTGGCGACTCGGCGGCCCTTCAAGAGCCCCGCCAAAACGTACGACGGCACACTCGCCATCTCGACCGCGAGGAAGACCGTCAACAGGTGGTTGGCCGAGGCCATCAGGCACATGCCGAGCGTCGCGCCCAGCACGAGCGAATAGACGTCCTGGCCGTCCTCGCGGTCGGGGATGCCGCTGAGCCGCGTGAAGATCACGAACAGGATCGCAAAAGCGAACAGCAGCGACCGGACATAGACGCTGAATGTGTCGTACACCAGCATCCCGGTGAAGATCTCCATCCGCGTGACCGTCGCCGGCTGCGAAGCGTCGGCCAGCATGGAGCCCAGGTGCAGCCAGGGGGCCGCGTAGTAGAGGGCCGCGGCCGAGCCTGCCAAGGCGATCCAGAACGTGTCGATGTACCGGCCCCACTTCGGAAGGCGCACGGCGAGCAACAGCAGCACGGTCGCACAGATGATCAGCTCGGGCAGGAACGCGCGGAGCGAGGAGTCGGCGGTGGCCGGCGCGAAGAGCGCTCCGGCAGCGCCCTTGGTGTCGATGATCAGCTCGCTGACTAGGTCGTGCAGGTTCACGGCAGTGCTTTATGGCAAACGTTACAGCTCAGTGGCGGCGGGGGCGCTGGCCGGCGTGGTGGGTGATGCCGGCATGGCTGGAGCAGACGCCGGCGTGCCGGCAGCCCGGTTGGCTTTGGTCCACGTGGCCAGGTCGCTCACCTGCTTGTCGATCGTCTCGTCCATGAGCCGCAGCACCGAGGGTTGCCCGCCCGGCAACTGGTACGGGAAGATGCCAAAAATCACGGCGAAGACGCAGAGCGTTGCGCCGATCAGGTTCTCGCGGAAATTGCTGGGCGTGAGGTGGTCGCCGTGCGGGCCCTTGTATTCGGGTCCGAGATAGACCCGCTGCACGGCCCACAGGATGTAGCCGGCGGTGAGGATCACCACCGCCGCGGCCACAACCGCCATCCAGTACTTGAACTTCCAGACGGAGAGGACGACGAACACCTCGCCGATGAACCCGCACAGGCCCGGCAATCCGAGGCCGGCGAAGAACAGGATGATAGCCATCGCGGTATAGACGGGCATCTTGCCGAACAGGCCGCCGAACTCGTTCAGATTGCGGTGGTGAACCCGGTCATAGATGATGCCAACCATGAAGAACATGCCGGCCGAGCTGATGCCGTGGGCGATCATCTGGAACATCGCGCCTTTGACGCCCATGTCCCAATAGTACGAGTTGAACTCGTTGCCGGCGGTCGCCGACCAGACCCCCATGCCGAGTACGACGTAGCCCATGTGGCTGACCGAGCTGTAGGCGACCAGCCGCTTGAAGTCCGTCTGGGCCATCGCCGCGAGCGCGCCGTAGACCATGCTCACGATGCCCAGCAGGCAGACCCACCAGGACAGGTCATAGCCGGCCGCGGGACAGATCGGGTAGCAGATTCGCAGGATGCCGTAGCCGCCCATCTTCAGCAGGATGCCCGCCAGGATCATTGAGATCGGCGTAGGGGCTTCGACGTGGGCGTCGGGCAGCCAGGTGTGCACCGGCACGCTGGGGACCTTAATCGCGAAGCCAATGAACAGCAGCACGAACGACCACCATTGCACGGCGTCGAGCTGTTTCGTGTGCTGGCCGATCTGCTGGAGGGCTACGATGTTGAACGTGTGGACGGGCGAGGTGCTTTCGCGGATCTCCTTCAGGGCATTCGCGTTGTCCTCCGCCGCTTCCGGCGTCAGGCCCGCCGTGTCCTTGATGACGTGCGAGGCAACCAGCTGCGCGTCGGTCAGTCCCCGCAGGTCGCTGCTGAAATAGAGCATCAAGATCGCGATCAGCATCAGCACGCTGCCGGCCAGCGTGTACAAGAAGAACTTGATCGCGGCGTATTCCTTTCGCGGGCCGCCCCAGACGCCGATCAGAAAGTACATCGGCAGGAGCATCACTTCCCAGAAAATGTAGAACAGGAAGAAGTCGAGCGCCACGAAGACGCCAAGCATCCCGGTCTCGAGCAGCAGGAACAGGATGCAGTAGGCCTTGACGTGTTTTTCGATCGACCAGCTCGCCCCCATCGCCAGCAGGCTGATGAAGGCCGTCAGCACGACCAGCGGGAAGCTGATCCCGTCCAGGCCCATGAAGTACTCGATGCGAAACGACGGAATCCAGGCGTAGTTGAAGGCGTCTTGCATGCCGGCCTGGGCCGCGTCGAAGCTGATCTTCGGGTCGTAGGGAAACAGCAGGAATGCGGCCACGAGGCCCATCACCGCGGCGGTGGCGATCAAGGTGGCCCAGCGGATCGCGTCTTTCTGATCGCTGGGGATCAGGGCGATGCCCAGCGCGGCCACGGCCGGCAGAAAGACAATGGCACTGAGGAGCAGGACGGGCGTCATCGTTCGTTATCCGGGAGCGGTTGGTCGTTGGGTGCAGTTGGTTAGGGGCGGGCGAGCGTCGGGCTCCAGAAGAAGCTGATCAGCACGAAAATCGCGATCGCGCCGATCACGATGAACATCACATACTGGCGGATGCGGCCGGTCTGAATCGCCCGCAACGACAGGCCCAGCGACCAGGTCCAGCCGGCGACCAGGTTCACCAGGCCGTCCACTAGCGACTGATCGGCGATGAACTCCCACCACTTGGCAAAGCGGACGGTGCCGCGGGCCAGATTGTCCAGCAGCCAGTCGATCCACTGCCTGTCGAACGCCGCGAT
>DASRJB010000672.1:0-4987 GCA_035649715.1 Pirellulaceae bacterium | reverse complement strand
CGGAGCGGCTGGGGCCTGTCCGTGCAAAAGGGGAACGGCCTGGGCTCGTTCACCGCGCAGCCCACGCTGAATCTTCCGCACAGCGCCGACTCGGCCGTCATCGGCGACGTCAACGCCGACGGCAAGCTCGACCTGGTTGCTGCCGGCGGAAGTCAGCTCTCTGCTTCACCTCGCCCAACGTGCAAGTTACTTTGCCACCCAACTGGGCGGCGATCTCGGTTGGCCCGTGTCACAACGACGTGTGACTGTCCAGGATGCCGCCGAGTTGGTCCGCCAGGGCGGCGCACTCTTTTTGGGCCTCGCACGTCGTGTTGCTCAGGCCATAGATCAGCGGCATGTCGGCGGCGTGCAGAATGCCCGCCGCCACCTCGATCGCTTCGTCGAGCGCCGCCTCTTTGCCGCCGATCAGCGCGACTGGGTACTTTTTCTCCGCCGTGTGATTGAGGAACCAGGCCGTGCCCAGAACGCAGGCCCGCTCGGCCTTGTGAATCCGCAACTCATCGTGGTGCAGGTTGATGTCGTCGCACACGCAGCCGCAGAAGGTGCAGGTGGCGTTTTCGATAATCTGCAAAGACACGATCGATTCCTCACACGCTAGTTTGCCTTTTCTTGACACTCGTTGTCGTCCGAACCGGACGACGGCACGGTAAACACTCAGCCCAGGGCCCGGCCAAGGTAGCTGCCGCGGACGCGGCGCGGCATGAACCGCCCAGGTTCAATCTCGGTCCATGCCGCAACTTCGCCGTCGTCGCCGGCAATGCAAATGTGCGGACTCTGGCCCGCAGCAAATTCGTCGTTCGCGTCTCGCAGCATTCTTTTGTCCGGTCCTAATCCTAATCGTAATCTCTATCCTAATCCCGCCCGCCGAGCCGATCGCTACAGCGGGACGACCTCCACTTCCCACCCTTTGGAAGTCGGCATTCCCGTTCCATCGGTATCCCCGCCCATCAGCCTGCACGTCGGCGGGCCATAGGGGACGAAAATCATCCCGGCGGGGACCTTTCCCGCCTGGCACTTGAACGAGGCCTCGCCAAACTCGGTGCGAATCAGGGCCATCTGTCCCTCGGCCAGGCCGATCTCGGCCATGTCGGCCGCCAGCATGGTCATCGTATTCGTCAGGGCCTTATACGCCTCCGATTCCTTCCCCACGTTGATCAGCTTTCCCTGATCCGAGGAGCGGGAGGAATTGAGAATAAATCGTTTCGCACTCATCCAAGAATTCTAATTCCGATGGCGGAGATCGACAATCCGACGACGCGGCGGCTTGTTGGGCAATACCACGGCGATAAGATGCACAGTTTGGCGCGCCCGGGGGCGAAAATGTCCGTCTTCGATTGGGTCAGTGGACGAGTCTTCAAATTCGTCCACGGAAACAACCTGGTCTACAATACCTGCTGGGAAGATCCGCGGCTGGACCGCGTCGCCTTGGCCATTCAGCCGCGGGACAGCGTGCTAGTCATTACCTCCGCGGGTTGCAACGCTCTTGACTATGCCCTCTGCGGGCCGGAGCACGTCTTTGCCGTCGATATGAACCCGCGGCAGAACGCGCTTCTGGACCTCAAGCTGGCCGGCATCAAGTCGCTGCAGTTCGAGGACTTTTTCCGGCTCTTCGGCTACGGCTATCACCCCGACGCCCGCCGGCTCTATCAGCGCCAGATGCGGCCGGCCCTGCCGGCCTGGTCGCAGGCCTGGTGGGATCGCTGGATCAAGTTCTTCGACAACAAGGCCCGGCCGTTTTATTTCCGCGGCACCAGCGGGGCGTTCGCCCGGCTGATCAAGATCTACACCGACCGCTTGATCCGCGTCCGGCCGCACATCGACGCCGCGCTCGACGCCAAGTCGCTCGCCGAGCAGCGCGAGATTTACGAAAAACACCTCAAGCAAAAGTTCTGGTCGCGGCCGATGCGGTTCGCGATGAATCGTGACACGACACTGTCGATGGTCGGCGTGCCCAAGGCCCAGCGGAAGCAAGTCGAGTCGCAGTACCACGGCGGCATCGTCAAGTTCGTGCAGGACGCCGTCGAGGCCGTCTTCTGCAAGCTGCCGCTGGCCGACAATTACTTCTGGCGGGTCTACATGAAGGGGGAGTACAGCCGCTCCTGCTGCCCGGAATACCTGAAGGAGGACAACTTCCACAAGCTCAAGGGCGGCCTGGCCGATCGCGTGAGCACGCACACCGATTCGGTGCAGGGCTTCCTCGACAAGCACAACGGGCAGATTTCGAAATACGTGCTGCTGGACCACATGGACTGGCTCAGCGATAAGTTCTTTCCGCTCTTGGAGCTGGAGTGGCAGGCGATCCTCAAGCGGGCTGCCACCAGTAGCCGGATCATCTGGCGCAGCGGCGGCCTGAAGACCGACTTCATCGATCGCGTGAACGTCACGACCCACGGCCAGCCGCGGATGCTGCCAGAGCTGCTGAAATTCCACCCGCAGCTGGCGGCGGAGTTGCACGAGAAGGACCGCGTGCATACGTATGGGAGCTTTTACATTGCGGATCTCACTAGTGACAAATGACAGTGACAAGTGACCGAATCGGTCGAGCGTCATGTGTCATTTGTCATTTGTCATTTGTATGAGCTTTGCCTCCGACCTGAAGATTCTCTATCACCTCGCGTTGAAACCGGTCCGCGGCAAGGACCACGCTGCGCGGATGGAGAATTTCTATTCGGGCCAGGCGGAAGCGTACGACGATTTCCGCAAGCGGTTGCTCAAGGGCCGGCAGGAGCTCTGGAATTTGATTCCGCCACCGGCAGGCGGCACGTGGATCGATATGGGTGGGGGAACGGGCGGGAATCTCGACTACTTCGGCGATTCGATTCATAACCTCGGCAAGGTTTACGTGCTCGACCTGTCGCATTCGCTCTTGGAGGTCGCCAAGAAGCGGATTGCGGCGAAGGGTTGGACGAATGTCGAAACGGTGGAGGCCGACGCGACGACGTATCAGCCGCCGAGCGGGCCGGTCGATGTGGTGACGTTTTCCTACTCGCTGACGATGATCCCCGACTGGTTCGCGGCGCTCGAAAACGCCTTGGCGATGCTGAAGCCCGGCGGCACGATCGGCGTCGTCGATTTTTACGTCTCCCGCAAGTTCGCCAGCGACGGCCTCGCGCGGCACGGCTGGATGACACGGACGTTCTGGCCGGCCTGGTTTGCGATGGACAACGTCTTCCCCTCGCCCGACCACGTCCCGTTCCTGCAGCGGCACTTCGACGTCGTGCACTTCCAGGAGCACCGGGCCAAGGTGCCATATATCCCGCTCAGCCGCGTGCCGTACTACCTGTTCGTTGGCCGCAAACGCGCCTGAATGGCGACTACATCTTCTTGGCCTTAGCGCCCTTTTTCTTCGCCGGCGCGGGCGGAGCATCCTTGGCGGCGAGAACGCGGAACTCTTCCAGGCGCGCGGTCCAGGCGGCCGCAAGCTCGCGCGCCTTCTCGGGCTGGCTCGCGGCCAGGTCGTGCGACTCGCTGCGGTCCGTGCGCAGGTCGTATAGCTCCCACGGCCCTTCCTCGCCGGTCGACACGAGCTTCCAATCGCCGACGCGGATCGCCCGGTTGCCCGAGTGATACCACCACAGGTAATCGCGGCTGACGCTGCCGTCCTTCGCAAAAACCGGCACGAGGCTCTTGCCCGGAGACGGCGGCACGGGCTCTCCTTCAATTGTCTCCGGTCGCTTGCCGCCGGTCAGTTCCAGAATCGTCGGCACGAGATCGATCACGTGGCCTGGATTGGTGCGCAGCTCGCCGCGCGCGGCGACGCCGGCCGGCCAGTGGACGATCAGCGAAGTCGAGATGCCTCCCTCGTGCACGAAGATCTTCGATCGCGTGAGCGGCGCATTCGCCAGGTTCGCCCAGCCGGGCTCTAGGCACATAAAGGTCTTGGCCGAGCCGGGCGGCGCGGCCGGATCGTGCCCGTCGCCGCGGACGAGCTTCTCCGCGCTGGCCCCGTTGTCGCTGAGAAAGAAGATGACGGTATTGTCGAGCACCTTCATCTCGCGGAGCTGCGCCAGCACGCGGCCGATCTCCTGATCGACGCGGTCGATCATCGCCGCGTGGATTTCCATGTGCCGCTGCCACGCCTCCCGCTCGGCGGCCGAAAGCGAATCCCAGGCCGGCACGCCGGCGGTCCGCGGCGACAGCTCGCACGAAACAATCCCCAGCTTCTTCATGCGGGCCAGCCGCTCGACCCGCATGGCGTCCCAGCCGGCGGCGAACCGGCCGCGGTATTTGGCGATGTCCTCGGGCAGGGCGTGCAGCGGAAAGTGCGGCGCGGTGAAGCAGAGGTAGTGGAAGAACGGCTGGTCCGCGTGCTTCTCGGCGTGATCGCGGAGGCACTTCAGAGCGTGATCGGCGATCGCCCGCGTGGCGTAGTAGCCGCTGTCCGCCGCCGGCTGCGGCAGGGCGACGCCGTCTTCCGCGTGGTTCCGCGGCGAGAAGAAGCGGTCCTGGTCCTGTACCAGGTACGAGCGGTCGAATCCGCCGGCCAGCGGCTGCCCGTCCACGTGCCACTTGCCGGAGTGGTAGCTGCGATAGCCGAGCGGTTTGAGCAGCTGGGGCAGCAGCACGGCCCACTTCGGCCGCGTGCCCGCGTTGCCGCTAGCGATGCCGGGCACGGTGTCCCGGCGGATTTGCTGGGCGTAATAGCCAGTGAGCAGCGCCCCGCGCGTCGGCCAGCAGCGGGCCGTGTTGTAGAACTGCGTGAACCGCAGGCCGCCGGTCGCGAGGACGTCGAGGTTGGGCGTCTGCACTTCGCCGCCATAGCAGCCGGCGTCGGAATAGCCCATGTCGTCGGCCAGCAAGATCAGCACGTTGGGGCGATCGGCTGCGGAGGCGCCGGCCACAAGCAGCAGGGGCACGATTGCGGCGGCAAGCAGGCGAATCATCGTTGGATTCCTGGTGGACGGCTAGGGCCGGGTGCGGCCGCCCTCGCGAATCTTCTTGAGCAGCTCCGTCAGTTCCAAAACGACCGAGGGATTCGCGGCCGAAA
>DASRJB010000671.1:0-17013 GCA_035649715.1 Pirellulaceae bacterium | reverse complement strand
ACGTTCGCCGCGTTGGAATAGTCCTGGTCGTAGCGCCACAGGCGCTCGATATTCTCCTGCTCCATGTAGGGCATGATCAGCACGAACCAGGTGGCGCGGTTGTTGTTCACGCGGAGCGGGGGCAGCTGATTGTAGACGTCGTGGAAATTGTGCGTGGCGAGGCCGATCTGCTTCAGGTTGTTCTGGCAGCTCGATCGCCGGGCCGCTTCGCGGGCGGCTTGCACCGCGGGCAAAAGCAGTGCCACGAGGACGCCGATGATCGCAATAACGACCAGCAATTCGACCAGCGTAAAGCCGGCGCGCGGCCGCACCGCATGACGGGAGAGGGCCATTCACGAACTCCTTGCAAGTGTTCTTCGGGAGAATTCCCGATTCGGACCAGGCGCCCCGCGAACCCCATTACAGCCAACGATTATGCTCGGCGGCCCGCTTTGGGTCTTGGCAGGGCGGGCAATCCGGATTCGCAAATCGGGCAATCAGGCCCGCTGTTCGGCCCGCCAATCGCCCGGCGAATTGCCGGTGGCCCGCTTGAAGGCCCGGTAGAAGCTCGACAGTTCTTCGTAGCCGCACTCGAAGGCGATCGACACGATGCTCCGCGGCGTATCGCGCAGCAGCGTCTGGGCGTATTCGACCCGCAGCTCCGCCAGGTAGTCGGCCCAGGTGCGGCCGGTGACCTCCGAGAACAGCGTCGTGAACCGGCGGCGGCTCATCCCCAATTCGGCGGCCGCCTCGTCGAGGCTCATCCGCTCGAAGAACCGGTGCGACAGCGCCGCCACGTAGCGCTCGACGGCCGCCCGCCGCTCGGCCGTCGGCGCATCGCTGGCCGGCGGCGAGGTCTCGACCGCCGTGGCCCGGGCCAGCGAGGCCAGCAGCTCCAGCGTCAGTCCCACGATTAGCGTCGGGCCGAACGGCTGATTCTGCGTTTGCTCGTAGAGCAGCCGGCGGAACGTGGCCCGCGTTTCGTCGGCCAGGGCCTGGCCGATCCGCACGCGTCCGACGGGCAGGCGCTCGAAGATCGCCGGCTCGTGGCGGACGACGGCCGCGGCGACGCAGACGGCATACAGCGTCAGAGGATGAGCGGGGTTGTCGGCGATCGAGTGCGTCATCCGCGGCGGCACGACAACCAGGTCGTTCCGCTGGCAGGGATGATCGCGACCGGCGATGCGGAACGCGCCGCTGCCGCTGTGCACGAAGAACAGCTCCAGGAACGAGTGCGATTGCTCCCCCATGCGGAAGCTCGGCGCGTGATGGCTCTCGAGCAGATACACGCCATACGCCGGCAGCGTCACTTCGATCGGCGCCTGGCGTTTGGGAGCGGGCATGCAGGAGAAGGATTAAGATTACGATTAAGATTACGAAATCGACTCCCAATCGCCGTCCTAATCTTAATCCTAATCCTAATCCTAATCTTCCTTTTCCTCCTGCGGCGGACATCAATAGCGAATCACCCTCCGCAGCAGCCACACGCCGACGGCAGCCAGGAGCAGATTGGCCGTCCAGACAGTACAGGGGGGCAGCGCGCCCGCCTTCACCCGGTCGATGCACCCGGCGAAGAGCGGATAATAGCCGATCAGGATCGGCACGAAAGCGCCGCCGAAGATCGTCATCACGTCCGACTTGCGGAGCAGGATCGCCAGCGGCGCGCCGACCAGCACGAACGCCAGGCTGCTGAAGCCGGCGGCCCATCGCCGCCAGGGCTCGGTCTGCAGGCGGTACAGCCGGCCGCGGGCCGCGGTCAGCTGGCTGCGGCGGGCCTTCCACGTGGCGTCGCGGAGCTCGCCAAATTCCCCGGTGACCAGCGCCAGCGCCGCTTCGGCCGCCAGCGATTGCTCCAGCTCTTCGATCAGACGCACCTGCGCGGCGGTCTCGCCGGCGATCTGCGAGATCGGCAGGTTCGCCGGGTTGCCCTGCCGGCTGTCGCGGGCCGAGAGGAACTCCAGCGGATACTCGCGGGCCTCGCGGGTGGGAATGTAGCCGTGCGCCGTGTCGCCGACCTTCAACTCGAAACGGTCGAGGATCAGCGTCATCGTGTTCCGCGACAGGTTCGTTTGCAGCTCCGCCTCTTCGGCCGAGATCGTGACGACGGGCATGTCGCGGCCGGCCTGGAACGTGATGAACGGCTTGATCAGCTTCCGCCCCTGCACGTCCTTGACGACGATCGAGAACCGCTGATTGGCGTACGACTTTTGCGTGCGGAGCATGCCGTACACGATCTCCTCGATCGACTGGATCACGACCCGCTGCACGCCCAGCTGGCCCCAGGAATACGACAAATCGTTCAGCCACACGCCCACCAGGCTGAGCACGAACGCCAGGATGTACGCCGGCCAGAGCAGCGCCAGCGGCGAGATGCCCAGGGCCTTCGTCGCCAAAACTTCGTTGTCGGCGCTCATCCGCCCATAGACCAGGCAGACCGTGAACAGGATCGTCCCCGGCACCGCGTAGGCCAGCGACGTCGGCAGCACGAACGGCAGCAGCCGCAGGATCGGCCCCAGGCCCAGGTTCGTCCGCACCGCCTCCTGGCCGACGAGAATGATGATGACGAGCAGCGTGAGCAGCACCAACCACAGGCTGAACCAGCCCAGCAGCTCTTTCGTGATGTAGCGGGTAACGGCGCTGGGCATGGGGGAGCCGGAGGCTGCGGCGCATCGGTCAGCATCGGCGCAGCAGGGGGCGGGATTGAGCCGGAGTCTAGCAGAAGCCCCCATTTGGCCCAACTTCAGTTGGGCGGGAGGGGAAGACTGAGGGAGGGAGACAGAGGAACGGAGCGATGAAGGATCGTGCCGACCTACAGCTCGATACTCTTCACGGTATCGCCGCCGGACAATTCCGCCCCGCTCAGGCACCGCAGAGCGCCGTCGATGAGCTCGTGCGGCGGGAAGTTCTTGGGAGGGAATTCGAGCGTCGCCAGGCCCGCGCTGAGCGTCAGCTTGGCCGAATCAAAACGCGCGGCGGCCCAGGGCTTGACGGCTTCCAGCACGTGCCGGGCCAGGCGGACGGCTTCGCTCCGCGGGCAATCCTCCAGGGCCACGGCCAGCGAACTGTCGCTGACATGCCGGGCCACGGCGGGCTGTGCGGTCCACTCGGAGAGCGCCGATTGCAGCCAGTGGGTCAGCTCCGTCGTCACGCCGGGGCCGACGTGCAGCAGCAATTCGCCGAAACCGTCAATCTGAAACAGGGCCAGGCTCAGCGGGCAGCGGGCTTGCCGGCAGCGGCCCATCGCCGCGGTCACGAGGCCAGACAGCCCTACGTCCTCGACGGCGGCAGGCACGGGAAACGGCTGGCTGCGGCGGACCGCTTCGGGAGGCGGCCCGCGTAGCGGAGAGCGGACGAAGGGCTCGGTCGGAGTTTCGGTCAGGGTTGGCGCAAGGGGCGGCGCGTGCAGAGGGCCGCGCTCGGCGGCCAGCTGCAGGTCGCGGCGCATCTGGCCGGCCAGCGACAGCAGCTGGTCCTCGCGACCGGTTCCGGCCAGCTCGACCGCCGCCATCGCGCTTTCGTCCGACAGGCGCTGCTGCGCCGCGATCAGCAGATCGACGTAGCTGCTGCCGGCGGGCAATTCCAGCGCCAGCACTTCGGCCAGCTCATTCACCTTGGTTTGCACCGCAGAGACCAAGGCTTGCAGCTTGTCGTAGGTCAGGCCGCAATACCGCGCCCCGACGTTCAGGAGGTCGCGCAGCGCCGGTCCGAACGGCTGCTCGATCAGCCGGGCCAGCAATTCGGCCAGGTGCAGGACCTGGGTCAGCGTGCGCTGCCCCGGCTCGAGCTGCGCGATGCGCGCCTCGTCCGCCGGGGCGGACACTGCCGCGCACAAGCTCGCCGGCAGGCCCCAGTGGGCCAGCAGCCGCGACGAGAGCACGACGTGATCGAAGCCGAGCGTATCCAGCTCGCGATCGAGCAGGTTGCCGCCGTGGGACTGAACGTGGTCGAGCAGCTGGATGTACGACGGGCCGAGATGCTGAATCAAGGCCAGCGAGCCGATGTCCTGGATCAGCCCGGCGATGAACGGCTCGTCGCCGCTGGTCTGCCAGAGTTTTTCGGCCAGGTCGCGGGCCGCGACGGCCTTGACCAGCGACCGCCGCCAATAGCGGCCCAGCACGCTCGCTTCCAGCCCGGAGAACAGCTCCTTGGGAAGGCTGAAGCCCAGGACCAGCATCTTCAGCGGCCGCGTGCCCAAGAGTGCCAGCGCCTGGCTCAGGTCGGTCACCGGACGGCTGACGCCGAACAGCGAGCTGTTGACGACGCGGAGAATGCGGGCCGTCAGGGCCGGATCGCGTTCGATGCAATCTTTGAGCGAGCGGGCATCGACGCGCGGCTCGCCGGTGAGCCGCAAGACCTCCACGGCAACCGCGGGCAGCGAATAGAGCTGCCCGGTGCGTTCCACAAACTGGCGCACGAGTCCGACGGACTGCTGCGCCGGGGTGGGTGGCTGGGCCGGCCAGGCGGGCTGCGGCCCGGCCTGTTCGCAGCCGACGATGGCGGTCATGCGGTCCTCCCGTGAACCGTAGCACACAGAGAAGCCGCCCGGCCGCTCGCGGCTAGTTGTTCATGGCGGCGTCGATCCGCGCGGACGTATCGAACCAGCTGCCGCCCGCCGACGTGCCGAAGAAGCCGATGCTGACCAGGCAGGTGCCGACAATCAGCGCCAGCATGACCGCATATTCGGTGGCGGTGGGGCCGCTTTCGTCTCGCAGAAACTCGATTAAGTACCTCTTCATGAACATCCTCCTCGCCAATACACCCGCGGCGCCGCCAAGTCGCTGTCGCCGGACTATTGGCCGCGACTATGGTGGTGCAACCAAACCCTACGATGCAGCGCGGCAAAAGCAATTTTTGCGGTGCAGATTTCCGCGAATTCGGCTCAGGGGCTCACCAGAGGTCCGTCCGTAACGATGACGGACGACCCCGCGCCCGGCTGACGGAAGAGTGAGGGTCCTAGCGGTCCGCGGAATTGTGCTGGAGAGCCTGGACTGGCTAGCGGTTCGGCTTGTAGCGGCGACATCCACCAGGGCGCGGAAGTGCAGCTGGGACACTTTGCGGCACAAAGGTTGGCGGCGTGATAGCCGTCGCTCCACCCGCAGCCCAGGTGCCGCCCGCAGCTGCCCCAATGGGCGCGGGCGGGCGATACAATCGTCACGAGCGTCAGACTGGCGAATAGCGCTAGCAGCAAGCGTGGCATGGCGTGTTTCCCGGCGGAAAGCTTCCTGGAAGTTTATCGAGACGGACGGCGCCGGGATGCGATCGGCAGAGTGGAATTGCCGGATATGAGGACGCTGCTAGGATTCGGTCATCCGTAGGTGGAGTATGTTGGTATGCGAGTCGAAGCTCTGGCCGTGGTTACGACGACGGCCGAAAAGCAGGATGCCGAGAAGCTGGCCCAGGCGGTGCTCGAACGGCGGCTCGGCGCATGCGTGCAGATCAGCGGACCGATCGAGAGCCGCTACTGGTGGAACAGCCGCATCGAAACGGCGCAGGAGTGGCTGCTGACGATCAAGACCCGCCGCGACCTGTACAAGCCGCTGGAAAAGCTGCTTTTGGATTTGCATCCCTACGATCAACCGGAGATCATGGCCACGGCGGTGGCTGAAGTCAGTGCGGGCTATCTCAAATGGCTGAGCGAGCAGGTCAAAGAGGGAAAATCGGCATGACCTGGATCGCAGGCTGGCGGTGGTGCGCTGCGGCGGCGCTGCTGTTCGTCGCGGGATCGGCTCGTGCGGAACAGCCGCTCGTGCCCGAGCACGGCACGGCGGAGTTTGTGCCGACCACGACCGAGGGCCAGGTCGGCAAGCGCTTTCAGCAGGCGGCCCACAGCTTCACCTGGGAGGCCCGCCGCCTCTCGGCGGTGTCCGAGAACTTCGAGGTCTACGACGTGCGGTTTCCCTCGCCGGTCAAGACGCCGGTCGAGGCCAACAACACGGTCCACTGCGAATACTATCGCCCGCTGCGGGAGGGCCCGCGGCCGGGCGTCATCGTCCTGCACATCCTGGGCGGCGACTTTGCGCTGTCGCGGCTGTTCTGCAACTCGCTGGCCCAGCACGGCGTAGGGGCGATATTCCTGAAGATGCCCTACTACGGCCCGCGTCGCGACCCGAAGTCGCCGGCGCGCATGGTCAGCGCCGACCCGCGGGCGACGGTCGAAGGCCTGACGCAGGCCGTGCTCGACATCCGCCGCGGGACCGCCTGGCTGGCCTCACGGCCGGAGATCGACGGCGAGCAGCTGGGCCTGTTCGGCATCAGCCTGGGCGGCATCACCGGCGGCCTGGCCGCGGCGTCCGAGCCCCGGCTGAAGAACGTCTGCCTGGTTCTGGCCGGCGGCGACGTGGCCCGCATCGGCTGGGAGTCGCCGGAGCTGCGCGGCGTCAAGGAGAAATGGCTCGCCGGCGGCGGCTCCCGCGAGCAGTTCATCGAGCTGCTGCGCGAGGTCGATCCGGTGACCTACGCCGCGGCGGCGCGCGGCAAGCACATCCTGATGCTCAACGCCACCAACGACGAGGTGATTCCCAAGGCTTGCACGGAGGCGCTGTGGAGGGCCCTGGGCCAGCCCGAGATCCAGTGGTACCCGGGCGGCCACTACAGCGTCATGCGGCACTTGTTTGGCGCCTTGACCCGCGTCTCTCTCTTCTTCGCCCCGCCGCGGACGCCCGACGCGCCGCAGCGATAGGCTACTTCGCTGCGGTCTGGTTCTGCGGCGGGGGCGGCGGAGAGAACTTGGCCAGTTCCTGCCCCTGGTCGTTCCAGATGCGGAGCACGCTGTCGAGGCCGCCGGCGACGACCGTCTTGCCGTCGGCGCTGGCCGCGGCGCAGTACATATAGTCGGCCGTGCCGCCGAAGTCGCGCTGGTTGTTGCCGTTGGCGGCGTTGATGAACCGCACCCGCGCGTCGCCGCCGCTGGCCACCACCAGGTCGCCGTCGCCAACGAAGCAGACGCTCGTGACTTCCTTGGTGAACTGGTTCTGCACCGTGCGGAGCTGGTCGCCGGTCCGCGTGTCCCAGACCTTGAGCACCATGTCGGCCCCGCTGGAGACGAGCATCCGCCCGTCGGCCCGCCACGAGACTCCCAGCACGTGATGCGTGTGGCCCTCGAACGAGCGAACGAACTTGCCGTCGGCCACGTTCCACAGCTTCACGAAGCGGTCGGCGGCGCAGCTGGCGAGCTGCTGGCCGTCGGGCGAAAACGCCAGGCTGTTGACGGTATCGCTGTGCGGCTCCTTGAGGGCCAGCACGGGATTGCCGTTCTCGACGGTGAACAGCTTGATCTCGCCGCTCCGCGAGGGCTCGCCGCTGCCGACGGCGATGACCTTGCCGTCGGGCGAGAAGTCGAGGGCGGTGACACGATCGACCAGCGGGCCGCCGGCCTCGGGCGTGCCGATCGTGCGGACGAGCTTCCACTCGGTGGCGAAGTCCCACAGGGCGCCGGTGTTATTGGCAGCGCCGGTGATCGCCCGGCCGTCCGACGTGAACGCGATGGCGCTCAGCGGAGCGGCCGCGCCGCCGTAGACCTCGACGGCCGCGCCGGTTTCGGCGTCCCAGCTGTGCAGCAGCTGGTCGTCGCCGACGGTGACTAGCAGGGAGCCGTCGGGCGAGAACGCGACGCCCTTCAGCGGCTTCTCGCTCTCCTTGACGGCATTGGCGGCGGCGGTCTGCTCCTGCTCCTTGCCCTGGGCGGCTTCCTCGCGGGTTTTCACGATCGCTTCCACGCCGGGAACCGAGTCGGTTGCCTTCTTGACCGACTCGGCCGCGCGATCGACGCCGCGCTTGGCCGTGTCGAGCGTCCGCTGGGCGGCGGTCTGCTCGTCGATCGCCTTCTGATGGTTCGGCGCAATTTGCTTCACTTTCTGGTCCGCCTGGTCGAAGGCCGTCTTGGCATCCGTGGCCGCTTTGTCGGCAGCCCCTTTGTTCGTTTCGGCCGTCTTTCGGGCCGTGTCGGCGTCGGTAAAGACCTTGTCCGCGGCCACCTTGGCATCGTCGGCGACCTTCTTCTTGGCGTCCGCATCGACGACGGCCTTGTCGGCGGCGGCCTTGTTCGTCTCGGCGGTCTTGCGGGCGGTCTCGGCGTCGGTGAAGACTTTATCCGCGGCCACTTTGGCGGCGTCGGCCGTCTTCTTCGCGGCGTCGGCATCCACCGCGGCCTTGTCGGCGGCGGTCTTGTTGGTCTCGGCGGTCTTGCGGCCGGCCTCGGCGTCGGTGAAGGCCTTGTCGGCGGCAACCTTGGCGTCGTCCGCAGCCTTCTTCTTGGCGTCGGCCTCGGTCGCAGCTTTCTCGGCCGCGGCCTGGGCGTCTTTCAGCGCCTGATCGTTGGGATTCTTGGAAGCTGCGTCCTTGGCGGCGGCCAGTTTCTCGGCGGCAGCCTTGGCCGCGGCAGCCGCGTCGGTCGCGGCTTTGGCGGCGTTGTCCTGTTCGGTCTTGGCTTTCTTCAGCGCTTCGTCGGCCTTCGTGAAGGCGTCGTCCGCTGCTTTCTTGGCGTCGTCGGCCTTGGTCTTCGCCGCCGCGGCATCGGTGGCGGCCTTGGCGGCGTTATCCTGATCGGTCTTGGCCTTCTTCTGGGCGTCGTCGGCCTTGGTGAAAGCGTCGTCCGCGGCCTTCTTGGCGTCGTCGGCCTTGGTCTTGGCCGCGGCGGCATCAGTCGCGACCTTGGCGGCGTTGTCCTGATCGGTCTTGGCTTTTTTCTGGGCCTCGTCGGCCTTCGTGAAGGCCTCATCCGCCGCCTTCTTGGCGTCGTCGGCCTTGGGCTTGGCGGCGGTGGCATCGGCCAGGGCCTTGTCGGCGGCTGTCTTTTCCTCCGTCGCCTTTTTGGCGGCTTCGTCCTTCGGCTTGAACTCGCCGTCGGCCTTGGTCAGGGCCTCCATGGCCTTCTTCTGGTTCTCTTCTTCGGCCTTCTTGCGGTTGTTGGCCTCCTCCAGATCCTTCTTGGCCAGATCGATGTGCTTCTTGGCCAGGGCGACGGCGCGGTTGGCGGCATCGACCTTCAGGCTGGCACGAATGTCGCCCTTCATCTCGGCGACTTGCTGGCTGTTCTCGGCGTTCCACAGCTTGGCATTGTTCGCAGAGCTGACCGAAGCGAACCGCTTGCCGTCGGCCCGCGCCGCGATGGCCTCGACCGGAGCGCCGTGGTTCACGTTCTTCACGGCATTGCCCGCGGCGACGTCCCATTGACGCACGGTGCCGTCCTTGCTGCCCGAGAGCAGCTGCGCGCCATTGGGGGCCAGCGCGACCAGCGCCGTCACCGGCCCGCCGTGACCAGCGAGCTCCTTCACCGGCTTGGCCGGCTCGGCCGGCTGCATGGCCGGCAAGTCCCACAGGCGAATCACATTGTCCGCGCCGCCGGTAGCGACCTGCTTGCCTTCGGCGACGATCGCCACCGCATTGACCGGCGCGGGCGTCTCGATCGAGGCCACTTGCTGTTGATCGGCCAGGTTGAACACGCGAAAGGTTTTGTCCTGCGAGCCGGTGATGAGCTTCGCGCCGTCGGACGTGAAGGCGACACCGGTCACCGGACCGCCGTGGCCGGCGAGCGTCTTCACGATTTGACCGTTGCTCAGGTCGAACACCTTGACCTTGCCGGTCTCCTCGCCGATCGCCGCGAATTTGCCGTCACTGCTGACTGCGATCGAACGGGCCGGGCCCTCCAGGGCCGCCAGGTCCAGCTTTTTGCCGCCAGCCGGCTTCTGCCAGATCTTCACCGTGCGGAAGCCGCCGCTGGCCAGCAAGCTGCCATCGGGGCTGAACCGGAGCGACTGCACCAGGTCCAGATCCGCGACGCCCGGCTGCTTATAGACGCCGCGCTCCAGCAGCGACGGATCGGTCAGGCGGCCCAGCTCGCGCTTGCTCGGCACGTGATAGAGGAAAATCTGGTTGGCCCGCGACGCAGCCGCGTATTGCCCGTCGGGCGTAATGGCGACAGCGTAGATCGGATTGATGCCGCTCGGCAGCGGCTGCCAGGTGATCTGGGCATTGGCGGCTTTGACCTCGCCTTTGGCGCCCTGGTCGATCCAGAGCTTGATCAGGCCCAAATCCATCGGCGAGAGCGGCTTGGCCTTCACGTCGTTGTCCGGCGGCGGCATGAAGGGCTCTTTGCTGTGGCTGGCCATCTTGAGCAGCAGGCTCTCGCCGCTCTTGCCGGCGACGACCGCCGGACCTTCGCTGCCGCCTTTCAGGATCGTCTGTGGCGATTCCAGCACGAGGTCGCTCTGGGCCTCCGTGGCGCTGTGGCAGGCCAGGCAGTTGCGGCGGAAGATCGGCAGGATTTCCTTCTCGAAATCGACGTCGCCCTCGTGCTTGATCTCGGCGATATCGATAGGCGCCGCCAGCCCAACGCGCGGCAAACAGGCGAGCAGTGCGGCGAGCGTGAAATACACAGAGCGGGAAAACGTCATCGGGAGAATCCTGTCCGCGAGGATTTCGTGTATGGCTGTCTGAAACGAATTACTTCTTTACTTCCTCGACCGCGACCGTCACGGGAGTCGTGGCATCGACCTGGATATTGTTGAACCGGCCGCGGACGCGGAGGGTGCAGTTGTGCTGGCCCGGCGTGGCATTCGCCGCGGCGGCCACTTGCAGCTTGCCGTCCCCCTGGTCCTTGTTCAGCGTCACTTTCTCGGCCGCCAGCCCCTGCACGCCTTGCGGCGGCTCGAGAGTCAGCTCCACAGAGTCCGCAAAGCCGAACAGCCGCTCGACCTTCACCGGCAGTTCCTGCTTCTCGCCCTGCTTGACGGGGCCGCCCGGCGGCGTAGCCGTCACCTTGAAGGGGTGCGAGTGAATCCGCAGCTTCACCGGCGTGCTGGCCAGCGCGAACTGCACGTCCTTGGGCTGGTTCTGCTGCTTGGTGTCGTTCACCCGCTTGTCGGCTGTCTGCTTGAGCTGGTTGGCCTGGTTCTGCTTGTCGGTGACGGTCTTCAGCGCCGCTTCGCCGGCGACCTTGGCCTCGTCCGCCTTCTTGGCGGCGGCCTGTGCGTCGGTCAGGGCCTTGTCGGCGGCGGCCAGCTCTTCGTCCGCCTTTTTCTGCGCCGCGGCGGCGTCATTGGCAGCCGTTTCCGCCACCTTGGCCGCCTCGGCCAGGCCCGCGTTCGCCGTGTCCTTGGCGGCCGCCTCCTTGGCCTGCGCGAGCTTGTCGGTCGCCTGCTTGGCGGCGTCGGCCTTGGCCTTGGCGTTGTTGGCGGCCTCGGTCTTCTTCTGCTCACCGGTCTTGGCGGCGGCGGCCGCATCGGCGGCGGCTTTGGTCGCCTGGTCCTTGGCCGCGGTCGCGTTCTTCACGTCCCCTTCGATCGTCTTGATCATCTCCGCGACGCGTTTCTGCTCGGCCTCGGCCTGCATGATCGCGTCCGGATTGCGGGGATACTTCCACTTCGTCTCGCCGCGGACGTAGAACGTGTAAACGCCCAGCGGCGTGTTCTGCTGATTCAATTCCAGCTCGAACTTGCCGTCCCCCTTGTTGCCGTCAACGTTCAGCTCCTTGGGGCGAATCTGCTGCGGCAGGCCGGCGGCCGTCAGCTTGATCGCGTCCTTGAAGTCGCCACGGCGGGTGACGGTGACCGGAATCTCCAGCTTGCCGCCCAGCGAAGTCTCCCAAACCTTGTCTTCGCCGATCTGCACCAGGGCCGGATCGGTCTCCTTGTCGATTACGCCGAGCTGCATCCCGCCGGCCAGGCGGAAGGTCGGCGGCTGCTGCTGGCGGTTCTGCGAGCCCCACACGATCAGGCCATAGCGGGCTTCGCGGACGACCTCGCGGTCGCCGATCTTGGACTTGCCGACGACCTTGATCGGCCCCGCCCACGCCGCCGCCGAGTCGGCCGCGACGAGCACCAGGGCCCCGCGGCTGACGTCGCCGCCGAGCACCGCGCCCGGACAGGTCACGCCAGCGGGGAGCCCTTCCACGCTGACCGCGATCTCGCCGTCGAAATCGTCGCGGCGCTGCACCGCGAGCGTGAAGGCCAGCGTGCCGCCTTTGCGGATCGCGGGCGCGGCCAGCGGCATCTGGTTGTCCTGCTGCTGATTGCGGGGCACGGTGGCATAGGCCAGCAGGCGGAAGTCGGGCGCGGCCGGCCGGATCGCCAGGCGATAGACATAGGCCGGGTTCTGGCGGCCGTCGCCGAACTGGTCGCGGAGCATCAAGCGGTAGGTGCCGTCCTCGGGCACGGTGAACTTCGTGGCCGGGTCGTCGTGCGAGGCGTCGAATTCGCCGCCGGGATTGCCGTCGCCGCGGCGCTGCCCGCCGCCGCGCGTGTCGGCGTCGTCCACCTGAACGATCTCTGCGAGCTGTTCCTCCCCCTTGTCGTTCTTGGTGACGCGGAAGATCGCCAGCGCCGGATCGCTTTCCAGGCCGAGCTGGTTCGAGATCGCCTCGACGAAATAGATTTCCCCCTTCTTGGCGTCGAACTGGAACCAGTCCAGGTCGCGCTGCGGATAGAACTGGCCGGCGATCTCGCAGGGCAGCGTCACCTTCGTCGCGGCCTTGGCCTCGTTGTTCGGCTCCTGCTCCAGCGCGACCGCCGCCTTGGCGACGTACACCGCGACCGGGTTCGCAGGACCCGCGGGCGTCGGCAGGCGGAACTCAACGCCGTCGAGCCAGGCTTGCCGCGGCTGGGCCAATTCGCCCAGCGGCAGCCGCGACTGGCCCGCGTCGTCGCCGGGGATCGCGATATTGACCTGCACCTTCTGGAGCGGCGCGCCCCCCAAGAGCAGCCCATCCGCCGGCTGTCCGCCGGGCAGATTGCGGCCGTAGATCGTGTACTGGTTGTTCGAGCCCGCTGGTCCGGCCGGAGGAAAGACGAAATCGACGAACGGCGCGGCACTGACCGTGAGGCGATAGAAATAGTCGGCTCCGCCGCCATAAACCGCGTCGCTCAGCCGCAGCAGATACGCGCCCTCGGCCGGCGCGGTGAAATCGAGCACCGGGTCGGTGGCGACGCCGTCCTTCACGCGGGTCAGCTCGCGGCCGCTGGGGCTAAGCAGGACCAGCGTGCCATCCAGCCGCGAATCGATGCGGTCGGCGACCAGGTTGATCACCACCCGCTCTCCCTGCTTCAGGTTCAGCCGGAAAAAGTCGTACGCGTTCGCATCCACGCGGCCGCTGACGGTGGAGCCCACCGCCACGTCCACGGCCTTGTCGGGCGACGTGTTGCCGCCGTTATCGACAATCTCTCCCTGCACGCCGACGCTGAAGGGCCTTGGGTTCGACAGGCCGAACCGCCCCTGCACGCGGGCCTCGTAGACTCCCGGGGGCACGTCGCCGGCGATCGTCACGGTGAACTGGCCGGGCATCGGCCGCGCCGGCTCGAGGTCCGTGGCCGCCGTCATCTTGGCCGCCGCGGTGAGTCCCGGGTGGTTGAACGCCAGCCGGTCGATGTCGTCCATGTCGTTTCCGGCGACGGTGACCTCGACGGCCGTCCCCTGTTTGCCGCCCGGCGGGAAGATGCTGGTGAGCTGCGTCGTGGGAAGCTGAGCGTGGACTGCCTGGGCTACCACGAGCAAAGCGCAGGTGACGACGCCGAGGAAACTGCCCTGTTTCATGGTGGTCCGCTCCAGGGGAGGGTATGTTCGGTCAGGCGGGAGTCGGTCAGGCGGGCTCGTTGGTCATTCAGTGTGATTGAATGGCGAGATTTGTGCAAACGGGCGGACGCGCTACTTGTTCCCAAGCTCCGCTTGGGAACACAAGTCTTCGAAGCTCTGCTTCGTGCCCGGGAAGCGGAGCTTCCGGCCGTGCGGTCCCAAGCGGTGCTTGGGACCGAGTTCTCTAGTGGTTAAACAGGAACTCCTTCGTGTTCACGAGCGCCCACACGATGTCTTCATAGGCCCGCTTGGGGTCCATCTCGTTCTTGTTGATGTGGGCCAGGGCAATGGTCATTTCCTCCGGCGTCGGCACGCGCGAGAACGTGAGCAGGTACAGCTCGCGGATCTTCACCTCGTGCGGTCGGGCCTTGTCGTTGGCCATGCGGGCCGCGCTGCCATTGCCGGCCGTCAACTTGCCCTGGATCTCGCTGGAGTTCAGCAGGTGCAGGCTCTGGGCGAGGTTCGCCTCGCTGGAGCGCTCGCACTCACAGGCGCTGGCCGCCTCGGGCCGGCCGAAGACGGTGAGGAAGTACGAGTTGAACCCGTTGTCCGGTAACTGCACGGCCCGCGTGCCGGCGGGGATGCCGCCGAAGCTCGTTTGGGTGCCGGTCACCTGGTCGATCGCGTCCAGCAGCACCTCGGCGTTGAGCCGCTTGGGATAGTACCGCGAGAAGTTCTGCTTGTCGTCTTGATTCCACTCGTTGGGCTCGGCGGTGAGCTGGTACGTCGTGGAGGTGCAGATTGTCCGGCACAGCTGCTTCAGGTCGAATCTCTTCTCGACAAAGTCCTTGGCCAGTGCCTCCAGCAATTCCGGGTTGCTGGCCGGATTGGTCACTCGCATGTCGTCTTCCGGATCGACCAGGCCGCGGCCGAAGAAGTGCTTCCAGTAGCGGTTCACCAGCGAGCGGCTGAAAAACGGGTTGTCCTTCGCCGCCATCCAATCGACCATCGACTGCCGCGGGTCCTGATCGGGGCCAAGCTCCAGCGGAGCAGCGCCCAGGCCCGTCGGCTTGACGCTCTGGCCGGTCTTGGGATTCTGGGCCTGCGCCACGCCGCGGCGGTGAAAGATCTTCTCGGAGTCCTGCGTGTCACCCCGCTTGCGGCCGACCTGCGAAAAGAACGCCGAGAAACCGTAGTAGTCCTGCTGGCTCCACTTCTCGAACGGATGGTGGTGGCACTTGGCGCACTGAATCCGCAGGCCCAGGAAGAGCTGTGCGGTGTCTTCCAGCTGCGCCGAGGCGTCCTTCACCTCGCGATACCAGCCGGCGGGCGGATTGACGCTGGCCGTGCCCGTCGCCGTCAGGATTTCGCGGGCGAATTGGTCGTAGGGCTTGTTCTCATGGAGGCTCTGGCGAATCCACTCGTGGAACGAAAACGTCGAGAGCTTCTCGGTATCCTGCCGCCGCTTGTTCCGCAAAATGGCCGACCACTTGTTGGCGAAGTAATCGGCGTAGTCGGTGCTGTCGAGCAGGCGGTTGACCAGGTTCTCGCGCTTGTTGGGCGCGGCGTCGGCCAGGAATTGCTCGGTCTCCTCCAAGGTCGGCAGCCGGCCGGCCAGATCGACGCTGACCCGCCGCAGGAACGTGGCGTCGTCGCAAATCGCCGACGACGGCAAGCCCAGCGACTTCAGCTTCTTTTGAACGAACTCATCGACGAAGTTCTTGCCCGGCGGCAGATTGTCGGTCTTCACACCCAGCGGAATCGTCGCCCGGAATACGCCGACGTGCCCCTGATAGCGGGCCATCACGGCCACGCTGCCGGTGAGCTGGCTCGTGGTGACCAGGCCCGAGACGCTGACCTCGGCCATTTCCGTGTCGTTGCTGTCGAACTGCGTCGTGCGGGTGACGTCTTCGCTGCTGCCGTCGCTGTAGTGGGCGACGACGACGATTTGCTGCGTCCCCTCGCGCTCCATCAGCCGCTCGGCGGGCAGCACTTCGATGTGCGTCACCTTGGGATCGGTGTCCTTGCCGTAGGGCATGCCCTGCTCGATCCACCGCTTCAGCAGGCGGTAGGCTGGCGAATCGAACTCGATCCGCTGGCCGCCGCCGTGCGGCAGGCGGGCCGTGGCCTTCAGGAGCAGCAGGCTCTGGTCGGGCGCGGCGGGAAAGAGCCGCCGGCCGCGGCCTTCCTTCCACAGGTATTCGTAGTCTTCCTTGGGCTCGAAGCCCAAGAGCGAGAGGCGGAAGCCGTTTTGCCCGCCGGATTTGCCGTGGCAGCCGCCGCCGTTGCAGCTGTATTTGGTGAAGACGGGCGTAATCTGGTTGGGGAAGTTGATCGGCAAGTCGGTGACGAGGTTCGTCACCTTGACCTTCAGGTTGCCGTCGATGCCCGGCTCGGCGACGACGTGGACCGTCGCTTCGCCTTCCGCCACGGGCGTGACGAGGCCGGTCGAATCGACGTTCACAATGCCCGCCGGCGACACTTCATAGGTGCACTTGCGGCTGAAGTCGCGGGTCTGTCCGCTGTCGTACTGGCCGGTGACGACGATCTGCTGCCCCGCATCGCGGCCCGACACCGTCACCAGGCCGTCCTTGAGGCGGCCGGTTTCGATCTGGATGGCCGCCAACTTGCCCGGGTCGCCCAGACCGGGGGCCTTGGGCTTATTTGGGGTGTCGGCGGCGTTGGCGTGGGTCAGGAGGAAGGCGGCTGCGAACAGTGCGGCCAAGCGGGGGGCCGCGGTCAGGCGGGATCGCATGGAAGGTTCCTTCGCGAGTTGTTCCATCAGGTCAGGCGTGCTCCATTATCAGGCCAGGCACGAACTTGCGCACGATTATCGCGCCTGGCGGCTGCCTTTGCAAGCAAATATTCGAATTTGTTGATGGGTCGTGGCCGGTCATAAATCCCGGCAGCAACGCCCTTAACGACTACATGACCAGTTTACCCGCGCCGTTACTCCGGGGAGCAAAACGGCGAGGCCGCAGCAACCCGCCGCGGCCTTCAGAATACAGCAGTGAAGTAGAACGCCAGGACTACGACTCGTCCAGCCGGGCAATCAGCGCCACGGCAATAACCAGGCGTTCGGGCGACCCGCGCAAGAGGAGCGAGTTCGTCCGTTCATCGACCGCAATCCGAAACTCGCGCTGAAACACGCTGGCCAGGACAGTGGCGAGAGCCGGTGCCGAGGCGTTCTTGAGCTGGACGATTTTCAGCTCTTCCTCGGGTCCCGCCGCCGCTGCCGCCTTCGGTTTCTCGCCCGCAGCGCGGGGCGCGACGCTGGCCGTGAGCACGAGCCAGGTTTGGGCTGCGTCTTTGCCGCTGCCGTGTTGCCGGCCGCCGACGAGCACCGGCTCACCGGGCCTGGCCCGGACCGTGGTCCGCACGTTGACGCTTGCGGTGCCTTGCGGCGTGATGGCCGCCGGGTCGCCCCCTTCGGGTTGCCGCCGCGGCGTGACCAGGCTCCGCTCAAACTTCAAGTCGCTGACGATCGAGCCATCGGCTTCGACTCGTGACACGGCGGAGATCATCGTGCCG
>DASRJB010000670.1:0-2474 GCA_035649715.1 Pirellulaceae bacterium | reverse complement strand
GCCATCGACGATCTGGTTGAAGCGGTCAGCAAAGACCGACGCCTTGTCGGCCCGGCCATCGCCGTCGGTGTCTTCGAGCAGGCGGATGCGGTCGTCCTGCTTCGTGTAATCGGCGGCTCGTTCGCCGAGGTGTTTTTGGATGTAGGCCAGGCGGTCGGCGACGGTCTGGGCGGCCAGGTCATCGTCGAGCCAGCGGCTGTGGTCGCGGTTGTCTTCGATGCCCCGCTTCTGGCGAAAGCTCTCGCAGACGAAGACGCGGCCGCGATTGTCCAGGCAGAACGCGACTGGGTTGGCCAGCAGCGGCTCGGCGGCCCACAACTCGCCTTTCAGCCCGGCGGGTATCTGGAAGCCGGCCAGGGCCTGCTGCCCCTCATCCGAGGCGGCAGCGATCTTCGGCTCTACGGGCGGCGGAGCGTCGGGTGGAGCAGCAATCGCGCCCGTCGAGGCCGCCAAAATCAGGCAAAACAGGAAAAGAACCAGCGAGCGCCAAGCGTGCATGGAAGAAGCTCCGCCCCCAGGGCAGATTGACGCCGCGCCGGCGGCGTAGATCATGGATAGATAGACAGGTCTACGGCGGGACTCATCAGCCTAGTTCTCTCCCCTGGGGTTCGCAAGGTCGCCCGAATCGCTCATGGCCGTCCGGTGTGCAAAATGCGGCGAGGAGCTGCTCGGCGCGGTCAACCGCTGCTGGAAGTGCGGGACGACGTTCGCCGCCCGCCCGGAGATCGACGGCCGCCCGCCGGTGATGCTGGAAATGCCGCCCGCCGAGGCTGTCGCCAGCGCCGCGCCGCTCGATGCGGTAATTCTCGATGATCCACCGGCCGAGCCGGCTGCCATAGACGCTCTGCCGGCCGACGGCGACCCACCGCCAGCCGCTGCCTCACCGCCCGCCCCGACGCCCTATTACCCACCGCCGCAGCCGCCGATGGCCACGGTGCTCGTCAAGCCGCGGTTAGCGCAGCGAGCCACCAGCACGCCGGCGGATCGCGTCGAAGCCCTGCGGCGCAGCAACATGGCAATGGGCGGCACCGTCGGCGCCTTTGTGTTGGGAGTATTCGCCCTGGTGATCTCGCTGTTCCGCTTCGAGGCGGCGCTGATCGCCGTGCTGGGGCTGATCATGGGCATCTGGGGCCTCCAGTCGCAGCGCCGCAACTGGGCCCTCACCGCGATGCTCCTCTGCTGCCTGTCGATCGGCATCGGCGCCTACACCGGCGTGCGGCAGCTCTACGTCTATATCCAGAAGAGCCGCCCGATCGAGATGCCGGACACGAGCGAGCAGCCATAGGGCGAGGACTTCCCTGGTGCGGGTGGCCGGCGTCCGGATTTGTGTACAATGGTACGCTATTTGCTCTTGAGTTCCGTTTGGCAACGCGGCTGCCATTTTGGCCAGCAGCGGCCCAGAGCGTGACAAGAAAAACGCCGCTCTCAAACGCTAATAACAACTACTTAAGCCAGGTTCCCGAATTGGCACTTAAGTTACGCGGCAAGATGACTTTACGCCGACATAGGCGGCTGCAAGCGCTACCTATCCAGGGGGCGACACATTACGGTTAGAGAGCGAGGGAGTTTTACGCGGGTGTCCCCAGGGCGAGGTCGTTCAGCCAGGCGGCGATGGCGTCGGCCGTGCCCAGGTTGGTAGCCAGCGGGATGCGGTGCACGTCGCAAACCCGCATCAAGGCACTGACGTCTGGCTCGTGCGGCTGGGCGGTCAGAGGATCGCGAAAGAAGATCACGGCACGAATCTGACCCAGGGCGACGCGGGCCCCGATGATCAGATCGCCCCCGTCCGGCCCGTGGGCCACGCACTCGACCTTCAGGCCCGTCCGTTCGGCAATCAGGCGGCCGGTGCTGCCGGTCGCCACGAGCGGAAACCGCTCCAGGATGTCGCGATGCCGCAGGACGAACTCGACCAGGGCCGGCTTTTTCTGGTCGTGGGCGATGAGGGCGAGCATAGGTCGGTTGGTCGGTGGTCGGTTGGTCGGTGGTCGGTTGGCAACTGACTGACCGACCGACCGACTGACCTACGGGTTTTGGATGGTATTGGCGGCGCCACCTTCGACCTTGATGGGGGCGGTGGTGGCTGCATCCCGGTCGTCGCGGATGACGTTGCCGAGGATGGTGGAACGCTGGCAGTCCTTAACGAGCAGGCCGGCGTTGTCGCAGTCGAGGATCGTGCAGCCGGTGACGTGCAGCCGGTCGCAGTTCTCGAGGATCAGCCCGGCGGGCGAACCGATGACGTTGTGCAGGTGCAGGCCCTGAATCGTGCAGTCGCGGCAGCGTCGGAGCAGGACGCCGTCCTTGCCTTCGGAGGTGTAACCGTACAGCGGGTTGCGCTCCAGCATGTTCGCGCCGATGACGACCGCCGTGCATTCTTCGAGATGAATGTTGTGGGAGTAGCCTTGCCAGAGCGTGTTGCCGACGATCGTCGCGCCGCGGACGCCGGCGAGGTGAATATTCGTCTGCACGTCGGAGAG
>DASRJB010000669.1:0-2112 GCA_035649715.1 Pirellulaceae bacterium | reverse complement strand
GACTTCGTCGCTCACGCCTGCTTCGACCGAAACGGTGCCGCTCCCTTCTGCCGGCAATCCCGTCGGCGTGGCGCTGCCGGCGTGGCTCACGCGGGGGGCATCGCCGGCCGCCTGCACGTTCATCCCAAAGTCGATCATGTTCAACAGAATCTGCACGTGCCCCTGCGGCTGCATGTCGCCGCCCATCACGCCGAAGCATAACCAGGGCTTACCGTCCTTCGTCACAAACGCCGGGATGATCGTGTGGAACGGCCGCTTGTGCGGCTCCAGCCGGTTGAGGTGGTTCTCTTCGAGGGCGAACAAGGCCCCGCGGTTCTGCAGGCAGAAGCCGACGTCGCCCGGCACGTGCTTGGAGCCAAATCCCATGTAGTTGCTCTGAATCAGCGAGCAGCAGTTGCGGTCCTTATCGACCACGCACATGTAGATCGTATCGCCGCGGGCCAGCCGCGGATCGCCCGGGGGCACGTCGGCCGACGCCCGCGGGGTAATCCGCGCAGCCTGCTTGCGGCCGTATTCCTTCGAGATCAGCTCGGTCACGGGCAGCCGGTTGAACTCCGGGTCCGAATAAAACTTCGCCCGGTCGGCGAAGGCCAGCTTCTTGGCCTCGATGAACAGGTGGATGTGCTCGGGCGAATTGTGGCCCAGGCTCTTGAGGTCGAACCGCTCCAGCACGTTCAGCATCTCCAGGGCCGCAATCCCCTGGCCGTTGGGCGGCAGCTCCCAGACGTCGTAGCCGCGATAGTTCGTGCTGACGGGTTCGACCCAGTCGTCGGTGTGGTCGGCAAAGTCTTTGAGCGAGAAGTAGCCGCCGTGCGATTCGCTGTAGGCCACCATCTTCTTGGCGATTTCGCCCTTATAGAACGCGTCGCGGCCGTCCTTGGCGATCAGCCGCAGCGACGCGGCCATCTGCGGCAGCTTTATCACTTCGCCCAGCCGCGGCGTTCGCTCGCCGTTAATCAGAAACGCCTGGGCCGCTTCCGGCGTGGCCTTGAGCGCCGTCTCGGCGCCGCGCCAGTACCCGGCGATCACTTCCGGCACCGGGCAGCCTTCCTCGGCTGCGGCAATCGCCGGCTCCAGCAGCTTCGCCAGCGGCTGGCTGCCAAACCGGGCCCGCAAGGTCTCCCAGCCGCTGACGCAGCCGGGCACCGACCAGCTCAGCGGCCCTTCGGTCGGAATCTGCTTGAGATTCTTCTCGGCCAACACCTGCCGCGTGAGGTTGTAGGGGCTCCGCCCGCTGGCGTTCAGCCCATACAACTTCTGAGTCTTGTTATCCCAATAGATGACAAACAAATCGCCGCCAATCCCGCAGCTCATCGGCTCCACGACCGCAATCGTCGCGCTCGCCGCAATCGCCGCATCCGCCGCATTCCCGCCGGCCTTCAGCACATCCAGCCCGTTTTGCGACGCCAGCGGGTGACTCGTCGCCACGATGCCGTGCTTCGCCATCACCACCGATCGGCTCTGATTCGGATGCGTGCCTCCGCGGTCATACCCCGACAGCAACTCCGCATTCCCCGTGGTCACTGGCGTCTCATTTTCCTGAACAATCGGCGTCCTCAGCGGCTGCCCATACAAATCCGAGTTCATAGCCATAACCAATAACACGAACCCGACGCGCCAGCGAGGGAGTACGAGCCCGAAGCGCAAGCGAGGGAAAACCATGGCGGGACTCCTCAAGAAGCAGCACCAAGAATGTACTGCCCGCCGAGTCGAAACTCCACGCGCCCCAGTAGGTCCCGTCTGCCGGACGGGACCTTGGGGGAGCGCAGCGACCTGCCAGCGCCGGTCAGGGTTTGCTCCGCCAAATGCGTCCATCCGCCGACCAGGTCCCGCTCGGCACGCGGGACCTACTGTGGGGCGGGCCTCCGGCCGGCCGGAAATCGTCGGCTGCTGAATCCCCAACGCCGCCTTCGCAGGCGTCAACACAGTTTGTGTCAGGCTTGATCCAAGCCCCAGGCGAAGAGCTGAGTACAATGGTCCGTAGAGACGCGATCACGGCGAACGCGCAAGATCATCTCGTGACCAAAACCCTTGGACGAATGCAGCGGCGCAAGCGGCAAGCCCATCTGCTCCGCCCAATCGATCAGGTCCGGCCGCACATGGTAAGCCAGC
>DASRJB010000668.1:0-5517 GCA_035649715.1 Pirellulaceae bacterium | reverse complement strand
GCGAGGTCGATCGGCTGTCGGCGGCGGGCGACGTTCAGGCACTCATTGCGCGGGAAGCCGATGAATTCGACCCGCGGGTCGCGCTCTTTGTCCGCTTCGCAGCCGGTCACCGCGCCCGCCAGCCCCTTCTTGCCGTGAAAGCCGTGGCGGGTGCTGAGGAGGATGTTTTCACCAGGGCGGCGATCAAGCGCCGCCCAGAGCGCCTTCTGGATCGCCTCGCTGCCGCTGGCGGCCCACAGCACTTGCTCGCAGCGCTCCCCGCCCGGCTGCTGCTGCATCAGGGCCACGAGGCGTTCGGTCGCCAGCGCCTCGACCTCGGTCACGGCGTTGTAGGCGTTGAGCGTGACTGCCGGCAGGAACTCACCGGCGCTTTTCAGGTCGTGCAGCCCCAGGTAATCCTTCACCCGCCGCCACCAGCGCGTCGGATTGTGGCCCAGGTTCATCACCAAGACGCCCGACGTGAAATCGGCCAGCTTGCGGCCCTCGGGCGTCCAGTGATACGAGCCGGCGCTCTTGGCCAGTACGGCCAGGCTCGGCGTAAATGTGCGGATGCAGTGCGGCTCAACTTCCGCGAGTCGGCGGCGGATGTCGTTCGAGGTATCCTCGCCGGCGTGTTGGATCGGGGTGGGAGTCTCCAAAACGTTTGCGGTCATCAGATGAATCCTCGTTCTGTTGTCACTTGTCACTGGTCACTTGTTGAGAAACCTGCAAATGACGAATGACAATTGACAAATGACATCACGCATCGACGCGACCACCATAAAGCACCTCCGGCTCCGACTTGCCGGGCGAGAGCAGGACGAGGCCGCCTAGTCTGTGATCGACCTCGACGATGCAGTTGGGGGTGCCGGCGGCGTGTTTGGCGAGGATCGCCTCCATCGCCTGCACGGCGGCAACGACCTGGCGGTCGGCGGAAATGTCGTTGTAGGCGAGCTTCCGCGCCTCGGCCAGACGCGTCGGCCGCTCGGCGGGCGGGCCGCCGAATTCGACGGTCGCCACCTCGCGGACGAACCGCTCGAGCACTTCCACGCCATATCCCCGCTGCGAACGCTCGCCCCAGGGCTCCAGGAACTGGCCGTTGTAGTGATTGTTGATGTTGATCTTTCGCAGGAACGGCGTCCGCTCCTCGACCGTGCACTCGACGCCGCGCCGCCGGCTGTGGGCATTCCACACGCCGTTGTCGAAGCGGAATTGCACCTCCTGATCGACGTAGCCGGGAAAATTGTCGGGCGTGACCCAGCTCGTGTGAATGTCGAACGCCGCCTCGCGGCCATCGGAATACTCATAGATCATTCGCAACTGCGTCGAGTCCCACGTTGGCCCGCTAGCCGGCCCGACGAGGCCCCGCTGCCCGGTGCAGGCGACGCTCTTCAGCCGGCCGCCGAATGTGAAGTCGATCAGCTTGATGTAGTGGACGGCGACGTACGTTCCGGGGTTGCGGCCGGCGATCCACTCGGCGAACTGCCCGCCGCTGATGCTCTTGGGCTCCAGCAGGGTGCAGTAGCCGGTGTTGACGTGCTTCAGCTCGCCGTCGGCCACCAGCGTCCGCAGCTTCTTGTGGTCCGGGTCGAGCAGCTTGTGATAGACGACTTTCGCCAGCACGTCCTTCTGCCGCGCGAGCCGGTCGAGCTCGTCCAACTCTGCGAGCGAGAGCACCGAGGGCTTCTCGATCAGTACGTGCTTCCCCGCCAGGATCGCCGCCTTCGATGCCGCGAAGTGCCGGTCGTCCGGCGTCGCGACGCAGACAAAATCGACGCCGTGCTTCAGCAACCGCCCGATCGAGTCCGGCTCCTTGAAGCTCACAAAGTTCGCGATGCGACCAGCCGCCGCCTGGCGATAGGCTTCCGCCCGGCTGCCGGTCCGGCTGGCAACGGCCGCGAGCTCGACGCCACAGACGCAGAACCGCGGATCGTAGACCCCGGCCGCATGCGCCTGCTCGAAGAACGGGCGGTAAGTCTCGTCAAAGATCATCCCCATGCCGACCATGCCGGCCCGCAGGGAATGGGATGCTGCAACGCCCATATGTGAATCCATATATCTAGCGTATTCGTCGCAAATGGTTATAATGCCAATTAGTAGCGATCAATGTGAATTCACTTTAGCCGCCATTCCAATGCCCGTCAATACGCTCGAATCCGCCCCCGACCGCAGCGAAACGTCGCGGGTCGAAGAGGTCTATGAGCGGGTCCTGCTGCAAATCGTCCGCGGCGAACTGGCCGCCGGAACCGCCCTGCGGAGTACGCAAGTCGCCAGGCAACTCGGCATCAGCCGCACGCCAGTCGTGCAGGCGCTGCAGCGGCTCGCGGCAGACGGCATCGTCACGCTTGAAATGAATAAGCGGGCCGTGGTGCGGCCGGGTGCGGAAAAATGGCTCGTGGAGATTCATGAGTTGCGGGAGCTCTTGGAGCCGGCGGCCGCCGCGCGGGCCGCGGAGCGGATCACGGAGGACGAACTGTCGCGGCTCGACGATCTGGCCGCTGCCGCCCGGCCGCACTCGCAGTCGGATTGGGAAGCGGCGGCCCAGGCGTTCGATTTCGCGCTCCACCTGGCGATCGCCGATCACGCGGGCAACTTTGCGCTGGGCGAGGCGATCCGCAAGATTTGGAAATTCAAGCGGATTTCCTATCTCGCCGCGCCCGAGCCTGCCGCGACGCTGGAGCGCGGCTATGCCGAGCATCTGGCGCTGCTCGCCGCACTGCACGCCCGCGACGGTGAAACAGCCCGCGCGGCGATGCACTTTCACCTCCGCTCGGCAGCGACGCTGCGCGGCGCGAAGAATATCGTTTAGCGGCATTCTTTCCCCGCGTCGGCTAAGATTATCGCCTGTGAATTCCACCTGGTTTCTCCACTTGCTGCCGATTCTGTGCATCTGGCTCGCCGGAGGCCTCATCGCCATCGTCCGCTGGCATAGGCATCCGGGCGTCTGTGCGCTGGTGGTGCTTTCGATCGTCACGATGATCGCCGCCACCAGCGCTACGCACATCGCCGTGCAGTACTTTACGCGATCGAACTCACCCGTCTTGGTGCAGCAATATCTGGCGATGACCGGGCTGGTGAACATGCTGCTCCGCACGATCGCGTGGGGGGCGATCCTGACGGCCGTTTTCGGCTGGCGCCCGGCTCCGATCGGAGTCGCTCGACCGATGCTGCAATTCAGCATTCGCGGCCTGTTGACCCTGACGCTGGCCGTCGCGCTGCTCTGTGCCGCGGGGCGGGCCATCGTCGGTTGGCTCGGCGGCGTTTCGCAGTATTGGATTTCGATCGTGGACGATCTGCCGATGGCCATCTGCTGGCTGTGTGGCGTCTGGATTGCCATCCGCCGCTGGCCGGCGCATCCGCCGGTTTCCGCCATTGCGCTGGCGGCCATCGCGCTCAGCGCCGCCAGCTTTCTGGCCTTTCACCTGGTCTGGATGTCGAATCTGAACAGCGGCACGATTTACCTGGTGCAATGGGCCAGTCTGCTCTCGGGCATCATTGCACCGATCGTCTGGGCGCTCCTGCTCGCCGCGGCCCTCGGCTGGCGAGCCGATGCTACGGCCGCCGCACAATCGGCTTGAGCGGCAGGTCGGGAGCCGTAAACTCGCCCGATTCGGGAACCGTGATCGGCATTTCCGCGCTCAGTGACGGCCCGATGATCCCCGAGCGGACTTTCTGCTCCGGCGTGAGGGGCGTGTAGGCGTCGGCAACCAGCAGATACTTGCCGGGCAGCAGCCGCTCGGTCAGGAACGTGCCGTCGGCGACGGCGACTTGCGACGCAAAGGTCGTCTGCCATTCGTGGCCGTCAAAGGGGTCCTTTTCTTTCGTTGGGCTGCGGACCGAGACGATCGTTCCGGCCAGCACCGTCCCTGCCGGCCAGGTGAGCTTGCCGCGGACCCGCACGCCCTTGTCGCGGACGTAGCGGATGGCCTTCGTCTCGCCCGGCTTCAGCTCGATGAACTGCCGGTCGAGCATCGCGCCCGCGCCGAAGTCGGCCAGGCGGTTCATCACCTGCCGGCAAAACTGGTATTTGCCGGGCGGCAGCGCGGGCAGCGTCAGCTTGCCGCCGTTCTTCAGCGGAAACTGCCGGGTCGATTGGAGCTTCTCGAAACCCTCCATCCGATGGCCGAGCAGCTGATAGAAGAATTCGCCGTCGTCTTCCGCGCCGTCGATGTTCAGCTCGACTTCGACTCGCGCGGCCTCGGGCAGCTTGATCGTCGTCTCGCCCTCGCTGGCGATTGCCCCCGGCCAGGCGTCGATCGCCGCGCCCGAGACAGCCAGCGACTTGGCGTCGCCGGCCGGAATCTCGAACCGCCCGGCGTCGTCGGTCAGCACCGACTTCGCCGTCTTGTCTGCTTCGCCCCAGCTCGAATACGCCTTGCCGCCTGCCAGGTTGACGCCCGTTGGGCCGATTGCGAATATCGCCGCGCCCTTCACCGGCTTGCCAGCGTGATCGAGCACGCGGCCGCGGACCAGCCGCCCGCGGCGCAGTTTGAGCGTGACCGTGAGCTCGTCGGTGCCCTCCGGCGGCGCAGACGTAATCACCGGCTCGGGCAGATAGCCGTCGGCCAAAACCCGCGCCGTCCAGCCCTGGCCCCAAGTAACCGAGGTCGAGAACGCGCCGGTCGTGGAGCTGGAGCGCTGCTCGCTGTAGCCCCAGGTCACTTTCGTCGGATCCGCCGGGTCGAACTTGCCCGCTTGAACAATCAGCGGCGCGACCGGCTTGCCGGTTTCCGCATCGACCGCCTTACCATTGATCGAGACGCGCTTGTCGCTCGCGGTATTTCTCTCGGCGGGCTGCGCGGTCACCGGCTTCTCCACCGGTTTCGCGGCCGCCTGGGCCGCTGCTTTTACTTGAATCTCGCCCAAATTCTGCGGCTGCGGCTTCGCGCCGGGAACTTCCGGCTCGACTCGAAACTGCAAATAGCCGGCGTAATTCTGCACTCCGGGCGCGGAGACGAAGAGCTGGTACTGGCCCGGCAGCACGTTGTCGATCGAAATCGTGCCGTCGGCAGCCGGCTTGATCTTGTCGCGGAACAGCAGCAGGCCCAGCGGGCCGGCCTTGAGCTCTGAGAACGCCTTCCACTGCTCGTCGTCGCCGGGGAAGCCGATGTGCGGCGCGTTGGGATGAAAGTGCAGCGTGACATCATTCCAGGAATCGCGTCCCTTCAGTTTGCCGGTCACTTGCCGCCCCTGCCCCCCGATGACGGCCGGCGTCGGCTGGCCCGCGGCGACCTTCAGATGAATGAACATGCCGGGTAAAATCGTCTCGCCGCCGCCATTGGCCGGCAGCGGCCGCGAAAGCTGCACGTGGCCGGGCAAAATCCGGTCGAACACGAACTTGCCGTCGGCGTCCGCCTTGCTCTTGGCGTACTGCGCGACCATGCCCGGATAACCGTAGTCGTCGCGATGGACGATCAGGCTCACGGGTTCGCCGGCGCCGGGCTTGTCCTTCCACAAGATGCTTCCTTCGATGCGGCCCCAACCTTGCAGCGTCACTTCCGGCGCTTTCGCCCAGGCGTCGTACGCTAATTCACTAAC
>DASRJB010000667.1:0-5208 GCA_035649715.1 Pirellulaceae bacterium | reverse complement strand
AGCTGCCGCCGGACGTGCGCGATTTTGTTCCGACGGTGTCGCGCGACTCGGGGCAGCTCGTGCGGCGAATGCTCTCCAAGGAGCCGCTCCGCCGGCCGGCGGCCGCCGAGCTGGTCGATCGCCTCGCCGGCCTGGAAATCGAAGAGCTGCTGTAACTCGTAGCCGAGTTCGCCAGAATTCGGTGCCGCTGGAGTCACCGAATTTTGGCAAATTCGGCTACATCGAGACTGCCGCTCGACAGCGTCCGCTGGATCTTGTTCGACGCCGTCGGAACGCTGATCTATCCAGATCCGCCGGTAGCGGTAGTCTATCGCGGGGTCGCGCGGCGTTTTGGCCTGGAGTTGAGCGCCGCCGAGATTCACGATCGCTTCGCAGCGGCATTCGCACACGAATTCGCCGCCGCGGGATTGGAACGGCCGCCGACCAGCGAAGCCAGCGAGCGGGCTCGCTGGCAGCGAGTCGTCGCCGCCGTACTGCACGAGCTGTCCGCTGCCGCCGGAGAGCCGTTCGATCTTTTGTGGGAGCACTTCGCCCGGGCCGATTCGTGGCGCACGTTCGAAGACGTCGCGCCCACGCTGGCCGAGCTGGCCCGCCGCGGAGTGCGCCTGGGCATCGCGTCGAACTTCGACGGCCGGCTGCACGGCATCGTCCAGGCCACACCGCCGCTCGCCTCGTGCGAGCAGGTCTTCGTCTCGTCCGAGATCGGCTTCAGCAAGCCGGACCGCCGCTTCTTTCAATCGGTGCAGCGCCAGCTGAACGTCAGCCCGGACGAGATCCTGCTGGTCGGCGACGACGTGCAGAATGACCAGCAAGGAGCACTGGCGGCCGGCTGGCGGACCGTGCTCGTGCGCCGCGGCGCACCTGCGTCTGGCGCGAACATCTCGGCGCTCAGCGAATTGCTTTCCTGACACGGCTCAGCTACGCGGCTGCCGCTGCCGAACGCCGGCTGCCCAGGCCCAGATCGCCACCGTCAGGGCTCCGCTGCACGCCGCCATGAACAAGGGAAAGCCCAGCATGAGCTTGATTTGAATCAGCTCCTCCGTGCCCTCATCGATCAGCTGCAACCCATCGCGGACCAGTCTCCAGCCGTCGTCGATGGCCCAGATCCAGAGAAAGATCGCCACGCCGACGGCCCACGGCGCAGTGCCGATGAAGAACGCCTGCCACGCTCCGCGGTGATAGACGATTCCCGCCAGCGCCGCCGCCGGCAGCAGCCAATACAGCAGCCAGAGCACCATCAGCCCCACCCACTGCGGCGGCGCAAAGAAGACCCACGCCAACCCCGCGACCGCGGCCGTGAGGATGAACAGCGTCCGCGTGCTGAATTGCCACATGCTGGTTGAATGGGCCGTGCTCACCATCTGCCTCCATGGCACCCTTTGCCACTGGTGGGCACAGCCCACGCTACTTCTTCGGCTCGACGTACTCTTCCGACGCCGGTTCCGCTTCGAGCCGTCCGGGCAGCGTGCCGCTGCGGAGCATCGCCACGATCGTATCGACTTCTTGCTGCGAGAATCTACCTGTGAGCTGAAACCGGTCCGTGATCTTGGACTGAATGATCGGCGCGCTGAGCAGCTCCCCATCCAAGACTATGCCCAACCGTTTCTTCAGGTTGTTCGCGGTGACATAGCCCATCTTGTGTCCGCCTTCGGCGGAAAGGGCGCCGGCAATGCACGGAACGCCCCCTTCCACAGTCGCGTGAGCTTCCCTGAAGTCGGCGCCGGTGATGCTGAACTCGCGGTCCACCAGCATGAGAACCTCCTCACGCCCGGCCCGACCCTTTCGGACCACCATCTTGCTGTCCGGCTCAACGCGCTTGGCATCGAGGCGAATCCAGCGATAGCCCTTTTCGGCCGACTCCTCACCGTTCGGGACGTCCTCCGCTGCCCCTATCACCTTGTCATCACTGCCCCGCTCGGCGCAGATCAAGAACTCCAATTGCCCGGGCTTCGTGAGCAGCGTTTTCACCGGGCTGACGTCGGCTCGGCCGCTTCCCGGCAATTCGATCCGTACGCCATTGGCATGCGCTGTCACGCTTGCGTCGGAAAAACCGCTGGCCACCAGGCGCTGCTGAAGGGCCACCGCCATTTCCTCAGGGCGGACCGTCTGATTCGGCGCCAGGCGATAGACGAGCACGGTTCCGCCGCTTTTGGCGACGGTCGGCTTGCTGCAGCCGGCGAGCAATACCAAGACAATGAGCAGCCAGCAGCGAAGATTCATCTTTGTCTAGGCCGGCCGGAGGCCCGCCCACGGAGGTCACTTGGAAACTTTTTGGTCGAGGTGGCCGCTCTTGCCGATCGCCCACAACAGCCGCAGGCCGATCAGGATGCTCAGCGTGCAGCCGGCGAGGCCGAGGAGCGAAATGTTGTGCAGCCCAAACCAATTCGTATAAGTCGCCGGATCATTGCGAAAAAATAACAGCGGCGGGACCTTGTAGCTCAGCAAAAACGACGAGCCGACGAACAGCGCACTGGCCAGCAGGCCGAGCACCAGCCGGTTGACGCTCGGCCCGAGGCCCCGGTGGTCGAGGTGGACGTCGAATTTCCCCGACTGGATCTGCTCCAGAATCTGCAGCACCCGCTGCGGCAGCACCTCCACCAGCTGCTCGACCTCCATGTACAGCCGCCGCAGCTTGCGGGCCTGCCGCACCGGCGAGAGTCGCCGCAGAATCATCCCCCGCTGAAACGGCTGCATCACCTCCATCAGGCTGAACCGCGGGCTGAGGAGCCGGCCGGTGCCTTCCAGCGTGACGAGCGTTTTGATGAGCGTCGCCACCTGCGGCGGCAGCATGATGCCGTACCGCCGCATGATCTGCGTCATATCGACCAGGGCCGAGCCGACGTCGAGGTGGTCCAGGGCCTGCGTCGAATAGTGTCCCACGAAATCGGCCACGTCGTTGGCCAGCCCCGCCTCGTCGAGCTGCGGCGGCGGCTGCCCGATCTGCTTGACGACCCGCACGAGCAGCGGCACGTCGTGCTGCACGATCGCCATCAGCATGTCTTCGATGTTCTCCCGCAGCCGCTCGTCGATCCGCCCAACCATGCCGAAGTCGATCAGGCCGATCACGTTGCCCGGCAGCAGCATGATGTTGCCGGGGTGCGGATCGGCGTGGAAGAAGCCGTGCGTGAAGATCATCTGCAAGTAGAGGTTGGCCCCGCGGCGGGCGACCTCTTCCTTGTCGAGGCCCGCCGCCTCGAGCAATCCCGGCTGCGCGAGCGGGATGCCGTCGATCATGTCCATCGTCAGGACCCGGGGCGTCGAAAGCTCGGTGTGCGCCTTGGGGATGCAGATCGTCGGGTCGTTTTTGAACAGCTCGGCAAACTGGTGCAGGTTGCGTTCTTCGCGGCCATAGTCGAGCTCGCGGCGGAGCGTGCGGCCCATCTCGGCGACGTTGGCGGTCGGCCGGTACGGCTTGAACTCCGGGAATTGCTCGGCGAGCTGGGCCAGGCCGGCCAGCACCTCCAGGTCTTCGTTCACTTTCGACTCGATCCCCGCGTGCTGGACTTTCACCACGACGCGCTCGCCCGATCTCAGCCGGGCCCGGTGCACCTGGCCGATCGAGGCCGAGGCGATCGGCGTCAGGTCGAACTCGGCAAACAGCTCGTCGAGCGGCATGCCCAGCTCGGTCTCGACGACCTTGCGGACCGTCTCCGGCGGATCGGCGGGCGTCGAGGCCTGCAGCAGCTTCAACTCCTCGGCCAGCTCCTTGCCCGTTATGTCGGCTCGCGTGCTGAGCAGCTGCCCCAGCTTGATGAACGTCGGCCCGAGCTCCGCCAGCGTCAGCCGGATCCGCGCCTCCCGCGTCAGCCGGGCCAGCACCTCGCCGTCGCGGTGCTTGAGCTGGTCCTTGGCGAACTCGATGTTCGTCTGCGCCAGCCAGTCGGCCAGCCCGTACTTCGAGAGCACCGCCACGATCTCGGTCCAGCGCTTGACGTTGCGGTAGATATGCGGGATCGAGCGGACGTTGATCATGGCTCGATTCTAGTTTACACCGCGTAGCGAATGCAGCCTGTTCCCGCAAAGCCGCGACCAATGGTCGCGGTCTACCGGTGGGCCGGTCGGTCGGTGGTCAGTCGGTGCCCCAAAGCCGCGACCAGTGGTCGCGCTGTGCTCGTGGAGCGCGACCAAGGGTCGCGGCTTTTGGGCTGCGCCGGAATGGACCACACTAGTCCAAACCGCCAGCGGCCGCGAAAAAAACTTACGGCGACGCGCGGCGGCGGAAGTGGGTGCGGTCATTGAAGTTGTGGCGAGGCCATTCGACGCAAGTTGGCATGAATTGAACAAAATGTGTACAAGTTGCTTGCGATGTGCCGGCGGATTTGGATAATTCTGTCCACGTGTGGTGATATTTGCTCGATGGTCGAACGACCTATCGGCCCTCCGGGCCTTGGTGACGGTTGTCGATGAACCATCGGTGCGGCCCAACGGGCCGGCCTTCGTCAGCCGTGGGCGCGGCCCACGGAATGCGATGACGATGCCGCGCAGCCCCGCAGGGGCGAAATCGCCCGGCCCGGCGCGTTGATCGCGCCCCGTTGGGGCTCCGGTCGACGGTTGGACGCCGACCCTGGGCTCGCGGCTGCGCCGCAGCGCCCAGGGCTAACGAAGGTCGGCCCTCCGGGCCTGCAATTAGACGTCGTTCCTGGATTGAAGAGCGCCGCTAGGGCGCCCGGCGAATGCGGTTCTCTAACCCTAATAAGTAGTACTTAACCGCCTGCGGACGCCTTTGCCGCAAGCTTATGGCACCTCAGGAGTTGCGACAAGAAAGTGCAAAAAAGGCGCGATCGCACTCGCCCAACCAGGGGGCCGCGCCTTCTGCGGGAACTGCGACGATCAGGGAATCGAAGGCTTCGGCGGCAGGATGGCGATCGTATCGCCGCCGCGGGCTTCGGCGCGGAGGTTGAGGTTGTCGAGGATCAGACCCAAGACGTGTCGTAGCGGCAAGTCTCTCAGGTTCTTCGTCACGGGCATGACGCGGCTCTCGGGCGGCAATCCGCTCAGGTCAACGCCGATCGCCAGGCGCTGCGTCAGCAGTTGTAGCGCCTTGTCGAGCGGCATGTTGATCGCTTCGATTTGGCTGGGTTCCTCCCATGCCTGGGCCAGCGGGCTGCCAGCGGGCGGGCGGATCGCGGCGATGCCGGTCGGATCGCGCCAATCTTTCACATTCTCGCGCGTGGTCAGGTAAAGCACGCCGTAGCGATATACAAAATG
>DASRJB010000666.1:0-3233 GCA_035649715.1 Pirellulaceae bacterium | reverse complement strand
CAGCACGGCCCCCAGCACGGGCAGAAAACGACTCCCACCGGCAAACAGGTCCTTGACTTCTGCCGGTTGGCCGCGCGCGAGTTTGAGCGAGATCTGAGCCTGCCCGATTCCCAAATAGATCTGGATCAGGTTATTGGCGATCTGGGCCAGGACGCCCACGACTGCGCCCAGTTCGCGGTTGTTGTTTTGTTCCAGCACGAAGCGCACGACGGCCATGGGGATCACGATGGCATAGGAGATGCCAACGATGATGGCCGTGACGCCGACGAGGATCCCCAAGTTCGCCTGCCAGACGCTCCAGGCGTGATTCCAGATCGGCTCGAAGGGCACCTGGACATTGACGATGGGAGCATCGGGCGCTGCGAACGATTGATACTCGTAGCCGCCGGCGGGCGCGGCATAGGGGTTGATGCTCCCGGCGAACGGGTTGCCTCCCGGCTTGGCCAGGGCGTCGCCGGCAAAGGGATTGCCCGGTGCGGCGCCGGCGGGCTTAGCAGGCGGGGATGACGAAAAGGCTGGCGCGAGTGGAGTGGCGGATGGCGAGGCGAAGGAACCCGGCGGTGCGAAGGAGTTTGGCAGTGCAGGCGCGGGCACTGTCATCAGCGTCTGGCACTTCGGGCAGCGGGCGTTTTTGCCCGCGCTGGCGTCGGGCACGCGGAGCAGCTGATTGCACTGCGAGCAGTGGAATTCGATCGGCATGTTAGCGCCCCAGGGGGGACAGGAGCATCGGCACGGCGGGCATCATCATCAGCAGCACGGGGCACAGGCAGCAGGTCGCCAGGAACAGCGGCACAAACACCGCCAGGGCCGCCCGGCCGCCGGTCGTCTGGTGGGCGTACATCAGTCCGTAGATCAGCACGACGAAGTGCATCACCACGGCGAAGAACGGCCCCACGAGCGGAATCGGCACCAACATATATACCGAGCCGGTGCCGAATGCGACTACCCGATAGGTTGCTTCGAAGCCGGCGTTCGCTCCGCCGAACATCAAGAGGCCCAGGTGATAAAAGCCGGCGACCACGAACCCGCCAAACGTCGCAAGAAACAGGGCCACCGCGAGATAGACCACCGCGGAAATGCCGAAGCCGATGAAGAACACCTCCCACGAAACTCGCAGGCTGCCTTGAAACAAGAGCGCCCAGCCGAGTTGAAAGAGGAAGACCTCGACCAGGAACAGCATCTGGGCGACGACGTACGACACGATCATGAACCCCAGCGGATTGCCGAAGCCGCCGCTGCGGCGCATCGAGCTGAACGCCTCGTGCGGGGCTCCGACCGCCAGCTTCAGCGTCTCGCCAAAGGTCTCCAGCGAGGGCTCGCGCTCCCAGGGCAGACCGCGGCGGCGGGCGTCGCTGATCGTCGGCCGCGGTGCGAGCGCCGGGCCGCCGTAGCCCAGGGGCGAGCCGCTGGCCTCCAGGCCATCGAGCGGATCGTCCGGCAGTGGCGTCAGCACCGTGAGGTTGTCCGGCCCCAGCGGCGTCAGCGTCTGAAAGCTGTCCTTGGGCAGGTCCAGCAGCGGCGTCAGCCCTTCCGGCTCGGCGGCGGAAGGCAGCGGCGTCAGACCGAGGAACGGATCGGGGGGCGGCGGCTGCGGATCGGTGATCGGCGTCACATCCGGCACCTTGATCTCGGCCAGGCCCGCGGCAGCCGCGACCTCCGGCGGCGGCGGTTTTGGTTTGGCGGGCTGGAGCGCAGCGGGTTTGGCCGGCTCGGGCTGTACGGGAACGAGGAGATCGGGCGGCGGCGGGACGCTCGGCCTGGCGGCTGGCACGCTGGGCGTGCTGGGCTTGGCCGCCGGCTTGGGCTTGGGCGCGGCTGCCTTGGGCGCTGCTCCGTGCGGGACCTTCTCCATCGGCGGCAGCTCTTCGGAGAGCAGCGGGTCGCGCTCTTTGACTAGCCGGCGCTCGGCGGTGGGAATTTTGACGATCCGCTGGCAGTGCGGGCACTTGCCGCGCTTGCCCGCGGCCGAGGCCGGCGTGCGAACCAGCTCGTTGCACCAGACGCAGGCAAACTCAATCGTGTCCGGGGCGGGCTCGGGCGCTGGCGGCTCGGGCTCAGGAACCGGAACCGGCGCGGGCTTGACTGGTGCTGATTTGGGGGCTGGCTTGGGGGCGGCTGGTTTGGGAGGCGCTGGTTTGGCTGGGGCCGGCTTCACCGGCGCGGCGGCCGGCGCGGGAATCTGCACGACCGCGCCGCACAGGGGGCACTTGCCCTTCTTGCCCGCGGCCGCGTCGGGCGTGCGGACCAGCTGATGGCAGGCGGGGCACGAGAATTCGATGGGCATGGGAACTGCGTGCCGCCAAGCTGAAGACGCTGCCTGCTGAATCCGTATCTTAATTCAAGTACACTTGCCCGGTAGCTATGAATGGAATGACCAAGCACCAAGCACCAAATCACAAACAAATCCGAAACCAGAAATCCGAATGACCGCTCTTCAGGAGCATCGCATGGTTAACCGGCTCTCAATGATCGCCTGCCTGGCGCTGGCGAGCGCGGCCACGGCCCCAGCCGCCGACGCCCGCCCCAACATCCTCTTCATCATCTTTGACGACTGGAACGGCAGCACGCACGCCGGGGCCTACGGCTGCGACTGGATCAAGACGCCGCACTTCGACCGCATCGCCCGCGAAGGGGTGATCTTCAAGAACGCCTTCACCTCGAACCCCAAGTGCAGCCCCTGCCGGGCCTCGATCCTGACCGGCCGCAACACCTGGCAGCTGAAGGAAGCCGTCTCGCACAATGGCCTGTTTCCCGCGGGTTTCGAGGTCTATCCCGACCTGCTGGAGAAGGCCGGCTATTTCGTCGGCCTGACCGGCAAGGGCTGGGGGCCGGGCGATTTTCAGACGCAGGCAAAGCGGACCCGCAATCCCGCCGGGCCGGGCTTTAACGGCCTGACGCAGGAGGTCCCGGCCTCGGGCATCGGCCGCAACGACTATCCGGGCAATTTTGCCGAGTTCCTCAAACAGCGACCCAAGGAGCAGCCGTTCTGCTTCTGGATGGGCTTTACCGAGCCGCACCGCGCGTACGAATTCGACTCCGGCGTGCGGCTGGGCAAGAAGCTGGCCGACGTGAAGGTCCCGGCGTTCCTGCCCGACACCGATATCGTCCGCCGCGACCTGGCCGACTATGCGATCGAAGTCGAATGGGGCGATCAGCAGATTGGCCGCACGCTCAAAATCCTGGAGGACGCCGGCGAGCTGAACCGCACGCTGGTCGTAGTCACGTCCGACCAC